>CAZVZM010000085.1:0-7564 GCA_964630835.1 uncultured Halanaerobiaceae bacterium | reverse complement strand
TGGGACTGGAAAATGAGGAGGAGCTCCCCCGCTTTGCAGATGAGATTGAAACCAGCGAAGATATGACCGAGATAAGGCTTACCTTTGATCCGGAGAGAGTGTTTCACAGCGGTAATCCTGTAACTGCAGAGGCCTACAAGGAATCTCTGGCAAGAAGAATTGAGCTCAGTCCCTACGCATTTGACTGGAATCCTCTCACCAATAAATACGTGGATGGAAATGATGTGGTGCTGGAATTTGATGAGGCATTTCCGGCCATCTATGTAAATATGCAGACAGCCTATGATGCTCCTGTGGATGTTCAGGTAGCTGAAGAAATGGGAGACGAGGACTTTGACCGTGCGCCCGTGGGCAGCGGCCCCTTCGAATTTGAAGAGTGGGTGGAGGGTTCGCATATAGATATGGTTAGAAATGATGATTATGAGGATAGTCTTCCCTTTGTGGAAAACAATGAAGCTTTTCATTTCAGCGAATATAGAGTTCGCTTCATACCAGAAGATTTTACCCGGGTGGAAGAGCTTCAGGCGGGTGGAGTTGATTTAATTGCCGATATCCCCACTGAGCTGCTGCCAGTGCTGGAAGAGGACCCGGAGATAGAAGTGGTGGAATACCTTGAGGAAACAGTTGCCTATCTTGATATCAACTACACAGTAGAGCCTTTTGATGACTATAATGTAAGGGCTGCTATTGCCTATGCTCTGGATCGGGAAGAACTCAAGCTGGGGATGGATGAGGTTGTAGAGCCTGTTTTTGGCATCGTCGGCCCGGCAATGATGAGGCATGATGAAGAGACGGAAGAAAGATTGAGTGAAAAACATCATCATAATCTGGAAAAGGCCCGGGAACTTCTTGAAGAAGCTGGCTGGGAAGAGGATGAGGATGGCTATATGATGAAAGATGGCGAGAGGCTGGAATTTGAGATGATGGTTGATTCCGAGCATCCTGTTGAAAGGCGTTCCGGGCCTATTTTGCAGGCGCAGCTGGAAGCTGCGGGTATGGATGTGCAGCTGCGAGAATATGAAAAAGCATATATCGATGATATGCAGGAAGAGGGAGACTTTGAGGTTATACTCAATAACTGGACCTGGCTTGATCCCGGCGGAGTATGGCCGCAAAACCTGGCCGAAGGAGGAAACTATGCTCCCTGGACACCCACCAGAGTGGATGACCTTATAGCTGAGGCTGATGTGGAACCGGATGAGGAAAAGGCAGCTCAGAAGTGGGGAGAAATATCCGAGAGAGTCTGGGAAGACAAAGGAATAATTCCTCTGTGGAGCAATTATCAGCATATGGCTCACCGCGATAATGTGACAGGCTTAATTTTATCGGAGCATGGTCTTCCCTATATGAATGATGTCAGGGTTGAGTAGTGGCAATTTAATAAAATTATGGTTTTGCTGCAAAAAGTTACTTTTCTGCCAATCTGTTTGTAATGATTGTTGACCTGTCAGGAATCATAACTCAGGAATTTCGACGACATCGACTTTATGCAGTGCAATCAATTTTATAGCACAGATTTTAGTATGTTTTTACTGCGTGTTGATCAAATTTCTTTTTCTGCCGCCCCGGATCCTGTGGGGTGGTTTTATTTTTGGTTTTTCCTCGGAGCCCTATAGCTTCCAGAAATAAGCATTATAGAAGCGAATATAAACAAAATTAAACAACTGATGTGGAGATGTGGAGAAGAATCAAAATGATTAATTTGAATGATACTAAAAAAGGATTATTCACATTGAAGATAGAAGAATGTTTATAAGTGACGAATTATACTGGAAGATATAAGCAAAATGATAGCGAGCTTATACGAGCTCTATTAATGAATAAAAAAACCTCAACAAAAATTAGCATTAAAGTCAGGTGGAAGAGCGTTCGGGGGGGCTGTCATTTAATGATCATCGCTGCTCATACTGCAGCCGGCGGTTTCGTGGGAAGGGCTGTAAATCCTGATACTGGGTTGCAGTGGACTCTGACGATTTTTCTCGCCGCCGGCAGTCATATAATTTTGGATTTCCTCCCTCAGATAGGATATACTTTTACACCATTATTGCGCACTATTGATCTGGGGGCAGCAGTTATAGTACTCTTCATTATGATGAAAATCGCGAGCAATAAGAAAGCTGTGATGGTGGTCGGCGCAGCGGCTGCCGCTCCTGATATAGAGCATCTGCTGGTTGAATATACAGGTATTATGGAGCGCAGAGTATTTATAAGTCATCTGGAGGGGTTTCCTCGGATGGAGTTAAGCTGGCAGGCAGGATTGATTGTAGAGACAGGAGTCATAGTCCTGGCAGTAGCCGGAATCTATTTCCTGGAGAAAAGGAAAGCCAGGCGAAAATATAAGCTTTTATAAGTTTTTAGCTCGATATCTTCTGGCAGATAATCTGTTTTAAAATGACGATTTTAAAAAGAACACCCCGGGAAAAATTCGGGTAGAATTGAGGGGAGAAGATCATATTACATGAGAAAGGTGATAGGATATGAAAGAGAGCAAACTGTGGCGCGGACTTCACCGCCCGAATATTGCTGCAGCAGAGGCTGATTTTATCATACAGGGAATTTCTTTCGATGAGGGATGTTCACAGAGAATGGGTGCTGCTCAGGCTCCGGATTATCTTAGAAAAATGTCCGATAGACATCCCCCGGTTACGGAGGCTGGAAAGGTAATTGAGGCTGATATATATGATGGAGGAAACTTAAACCCCCGGCCGGAGGAGGGACAGGAGGATTTTTTTGAGAGAGTTGCCGGTAGAGCGACTGAGATCCTGGCTTTAAGTAAACCGGATGCCAGTCCCTTCCCTATCTTTTTGGGGGGCGATCATTCGATTACTATACCCATTTTGAAATCCATACAGAAAGTCTATGGTGATATGCTTGAGGGAGTTGCGATCATTCACATAGATTCTCACCTGGATTTATGTGATGAACTGGACGGTAATCCTCTCTCTCACGGCAGCACTCACCGGCGGGGATGGGAGCTGGAACTTTTTACCCCGGAGGAAACATATTTTGTGGGGACAAGAAGTATGGAGGAGCAGGAGTTGAAATTTTTGGAGGGCAAAAACAGCAACATCTATCGGGCCCGGGAGATAAGCAGGAGGGGAGCTGAGTATGTTGCGGCGGAGATTATAAATAGCATAGATGTTGATAGAGCTTATCTGACGCTGGATATAGATGTGCTCGATCCGGCTTTTGCCCCGGGCACAGGCACGCCGGTAGCAGCCGGACCGGACACCGGCCAGGTGTGGACTCTGCTCAAAGAATTCAGTTCTCTTTCACTGCTGGGTATGGATTTAGTGGAGGTGTCTCCGCCCTGGGATAATTCGGAGATAACCTCCTATGCCGCCAGGCATCTGCTTTTTTCAATGATAGGTTTTTTGACACCTCGAGATAAGAAGAAAACTCCCCTGCATTAATTAAAAACACAGGGGATCACCTAATCTAGAGATTACATCATTCATTTCGCAAAAAGCCGTATCCAGCTGCTCCTAAAAGTTTTCCTTTTTCTTTTCCAGTTCTTCTTTATTTTTGATCCTGTATATTTCTTTTTCGTTATCTAAGATTTTTTTACCCTGAAATTCAAGAGTTTCAATAATTATGTCAAGTTTACTATTAGTTTCGTCTCTAAAAAGGGTTAGATTTGCAGTTTCGTCAGCTATCTTATCAATATTTTCTTTCATGTCTTTAATATTATCTTTGATGTTTGACTGTTCTTTTTCCAGTCCCGAAATGTCATCTTTCATGGCATAGATATCGTCTTTCATATCAGAGATGTCATCTTTTATTTCGGATTGTTCTTTTTCAATGCCCGTTACCTTATTCAGGATAAGATCCATTTTTTCTTCATTGTTCATATGTTTTCTCCCTCCCGGAGTCCAGGATTAACCGTATTCTAAAAGAGAAGGTGCTAACATTATAACAAAAATTATGAGGCAGTGCACTAGAAATATATTTCATTATTGGGATATTATACCATCATTATATACTGTCACCTTCCTTCTGTCAAGAAATAAATCATGGAAATTGAAGATGAATTAATTTTATCAGAATCAAATTAATGAAAGGGGAGATATATTTTGAGTGAAGACATTCTGGAGGAAAATTTAAAGGGTAAAACTAAAAAAGAGCTCACAGAGATCCGCAGAAGATTTGAAATACCGGGGATAAGTCATTTAAATAAAGCAGAACTGCGCCGAGCCATTGCTGAAAAGCTTCCCGATCATCTGGACAGCTGGCTGGAAAATACCACCAACATGATATATGAACAGCTGGACGGGCTGATTGAAGAGGGAAATATCGCAGCAGAAGAACGAAAAAATATGGAGTTTATCTATGAAGAATTTTCCCGGCTGGGTCTTGTCATCAGAGAGGGGTCCGGCCAAATTGTTTATACAATGCCCGAGCATCTACGAAAGAGTTTCAGGAAAACCATAGATGATGATCTTTTGAAGCAGATAGAGAATAATACACAATTTATCCTTAAGCTGGGAACAAGAATGTATTTTTATGGCCTGCAGAACTATAAGCGGGTATATAATTTAATGGATGATCATTTTGATCAAAAAGGATCTGTGGGTCATGGAAAAAAAGTTCTCAATGAGCATCTTAATTTTTTTGATGATCTTCGCCAGGTGCAAATCGACAGAGAAAGTTATCTCTATCACGCTTCAATTGATGAGCTTTATGGAGAAATTGATACTCCCGAAGATTTATTAACGCTGCGGAGGGAAGGGCTGGACTTTAAACCTCTATCATCTCAAGAAAAAGAATATTTTATCGATGAGGGCGATTTTCCCTGGAGAGCGGCCAGAAAAATAAGGGATGAGTTTTTGCAAGATAATTTAGACAGCGATGATTTAATTAAGATGACAATAGACAGACTCTTTCATCAATTTAATCTGGGCGGTCATCCCCGCGCCCTTTCGGATTCGCTTAAATCTTTTCTGATGAGCGCCGGAGATGTCAGGCCGGAAGATATTGAAGAGAAAAAGATCAAGGAACTTGTGGAGGAGTTTACTCTCGAGGCTCACTGCTGGGTTTTGAAGGGGCATACACTGGCTTCTCAGAACGAAGACTGGCAATCAGTATTTATGGAACCGGAAATTTCGCCCGGTGATCTGGTGGATTCAGGTGAAGGCGATGATTTTGGAGATGAGCTAATCTCTGAGCTGGCTTCTATGTTATTTGATGAGGAGATTAAACCTGAGCTCGATGCTGAGATTAAAAAAATGATGAGCGGGGAAAGCGATAAGGAACTTTCGATTACAAACATTGAAAAGGTAATGTTAGAAAAGATGAGGGATTTAAAAGAGAAAGTATTTGGCCATACAAAATTATCTGAAGACATTTTTCCCGCGGTTGAAGACTCGCTTGAAGAAAGGAAATTGATCTCCGTCTCGGACTGGTCAGAAGATTTTTCCCGAAGAATTACTCGAGAAATTAATCCTGACTGGAGCCTGGAAGAGTGCCTGGAAGCACTTACCGTGGATGAACTCGATCGTATCAGGCGGAGCCATGATATAAGCGGTATAAGCAATTTGAATAAAGCTGAAAAGGTGCAGGCTTTAAACTGGCATCTTTTAAGAGCCATGGACGAACTGATAATTGATCTGAATTATCCCCTGCAAAATTATCTCGAGGATCTTATAAATCATGGAGGAGCTGTAAATATATCCGAAAGAGGCAGGGACTTTGACCCGGAAAATCCTGCCAATCTTATAATGTATAAATATCTGCAGGATAGAGGTGTGGCATTTATTGGTGAGCATCAGGGAGATATTATACATGTAATGCCGCCGCGCATAAGAAATAGGTTAAAAGAACTTCTAAAGAAAGATGTAAAAGACCTCGGAAGGAAGAATAGCTATCTCCTGCAGCTTTCCCTGGGGCTTCTTATCTATTATGGCATCTGTGATAAAGTGAAGTTATATGAAATTATTACTGAAAAATATGAAGTTGAAAAGAAACTCAGGGGAAGAGTAACAAAATGGGATTACTTTTCAGTCATGGATGAGGCGGTAGAATATGGAGCTCTTATCGATGGATATTATCTGGATAGAGTATATGGCAGGAGTTCGGACATAGAATATTATGCCTGTGCATATTTATTATTTCCCGAGGAAGTGCTTGTTGAACGCAGCAAGAGAGAGGGAATATCTTTCTATGTCCCTTCAGAGGAGGATGTCTTCTTTGCAGCCCAAAATTCTTTGCCGCGGGAGGCTTTAAAGCAAAATTTTGAAGAATTTTTTCACCAGAAAGGCCTCCAGATTAATAAAGAAATAGCAGCAAAAAAAGGCGTGGATACGGGGGATGAGTTTTCTATTAATAGGTATCTGTACAATATGATAAATAACAACTATGATATCCAGGAGGTAATAGGAGAACTGGAGGAAATTGTAAATGAGGTAGAGGAGGATGACTTTATGGAACTCGTGAAACAGCTGCAGAATTTTAATAACAGCATTCCGCACTGGATCCTCAAAGGAAGAACTCCGAATGAAGTGCAGGGGAATAATGAGAGCAGTTTTGACCTTTAAGGTTTTTAAATATAATCCAGAGTTTTGCGGGACTGATGCCAGATCACCAGTGTTTCTACGGCCTGGCCAATTGTAAACGCCAGGCCTGCCAGCACTGCCGGAGAAATCCAGGTGGTGACGGAGGAACCGGTCAGAGGATTTAAAGCTATTACAAGCACTAGAAAAACTGCAGCCAGATTAAAACCTTTGCCATAACCGATAATCCCTGTGGATTCTCTTTCCATAAGCTGCCCCCAGTAAATTTCTCTCACCGCTCTAATCAGGGGCAGGAGACTAAACATTATCATAACCTGCTGGCCCAGATCGGCAATATCTTCTGAGACGCCAATTATATGATACATGATCAAATATCCGAGAGGGGAGAGGCTAATGACCAGCATGATGAGAGTGAGCACTATGCCAACTCCAAGAGAAAACTTTTTCACTCTGGACCATCTCTGCTCTTTGTTTCTTTTTAAATAAACGAGTGAGCACTGATGCAGATTGCGCAGGGGATTCACTATTATAAGCATGAGGCTGTAAGCCACTCCGAAGGCGGCCAGTGCCCTGGTGGGGTCTTCCAGAGATCGAGCTATTCCGCTCTGGATTAATGGCTGAAGCAGTGAACGCAAAAACATCATGGCAGCCAGAGGCAGGAAAAACCCCAGCAGATGAGCCAGCGTAAGCTCTCTGGAAGCTTTTTCCTTTAATTTTTCAGCTGCCCTGACCGGGGAGGAAAAGTAATAGATTAATCCCAGTAAAACCACAGTGCCTTCGATACCTATGCCTGCAGTCCAGGCCAGAGAAGCGGCTGCTATCCCGGAGAGAGCCTGTGTGCTGACAGCCCAGAGCAGGAAAAGTGAAATCGCAACCAGCCTGACAGCAGTTCCGGCGGCAACAATACGCGTCCGCTCGTGACTTATAACCAGGCCGCGATGGACATTTCGCAGTGTCTCCACTATGGGGAGAAAACAGGTTATACGAAGCCCAAGGTAGGCAAACCGGATCGTTTCCGGGTCCCTGAGACCAATAATATTTCTTAAAAACCAGCC
>CAZVZM010000084.1:0-7570 GCA_964630835.1 uncultured Halanaerobiaceae bacterium | reverse complement strand
GTCCGCCATATAAAAAATGAAATACAGCAGCTGCGCATAATTGGGATGGGGGGCAGTGAGCTCTCGAGGATAGGTCAGCAGCAGCTGGCAACCATCGATGAGGACAGCTTCGGTCTGACCGGGAGCATCACCGGGGTCCCCACCCATCTGAAAAATCTGCGCAGGCTGGCTGGGGTTGCAGAGGAAAATGATGTCAGTGCGGCTCTGCTGGTGGACTACTCCGGCTTTAACATGCTGCTGGCCAGAAGCCTCTACAGACGCGGTGTGCCCGCAGTGCATTTCATACCCCCATCTATATGGAGCTGGGGACGATGGCGGGCAAAATGGCTGGGCCGATATGATGTAACCGCTGCTGCAATTTTTCCCCGGGAATACAATCTTTACCGGCAGCATGGAGTGGAAGCCGAACATGTGGGGCATCCACTTAGGGATGAAATTCAAAAACCTATGGATCACCGCCGCTGTCGCCGGGAGCTGGAGGGCATTATCAGCAATAAAGGAGGAAAGCCCCCGGCGGATGGAGAAAAGATACTGGCTTTACTGCCCGGTTCGCGCCCCCGGGAGATAGCCAATCATATTTCTCCCATGCTGGCTGCCGCCCGCAGGCTGCAGGAGGAGCAGTATCTCCGTCCCATTGTGGCGGTAAAAGCAAAAGATACATCGCTGGTAAAAAAAAGTCTCGGTAATGCTCTGGCTGAAAAAGTTGAGGTGGTAGGAGGTCACACCCGGCGGGTGCTGGGGGGAGCTGACCTGGGAATAATATCTTCCGGAACTGCCACGCTTGAGGCGGCGCTCATTGGATGTCCGCAGGTGGCGGTATACAGGGCCGATTTTTTGACCGGCATGGCCGCCCGCCTGCTGCTGCGCAGCGATTATATCAGCCTGCCCAATATTATTCTGAATGAGGAAATAGTGAGCGAGCTTGTGCAAAAACAGGTTAAAGATGATATAATATATGATGAGGCCTGTAAGCTACTGCAGGAGGAAAAAGATATTATCAGGCAGCAGCACGGTTACAGCCAGATTAGAAAAAAACTGGGAGAGCCCGGCGCCGCTGAGAGGACGGCTGAGCTGGTTATAAAGAAGGGCAGAATGGCCGGAGGCTTTTCCCGCAGCAGGGGCTAGTTTTCTGCCGGTGGCGGAGGGATAATAGTTTTGCTGGGAATATGGAAGCATCTTTTTTCAAAAAAACCGGGTAGGGATTTCAAAATGGGGCCGACTGTGGATGAAGTATATTTTTATAAAAAGATGGAGTTTTTCTCTTTTATGAAAAGAATAATACCCCTTGCCCTGATATTTTTTGTGGTGGTTTTGTCCGCAGGAGGATGCACCTCCTCTGAAGAAGCTGACCCTGCCGGTCCATCTCCTGACGAAACTGTGGAGGATGTAAATGATGAAGTGGCTGAAGAGGATGAGCTGCTGGAGGAGCCCGGTCAGGCGGTGCGTTCCGGTCGTTTGACTCTTTTCAGCGACGATGGCAGCACCCGCTGGATTGTGAAATCACAGGAGGCCGTGGACAGAGAAGCAGGTGATACAATTGTTTTTGATCCCGTAACTGCATCTGTTTTGCAGGAGTATAATTTTGAAAATGAACGGGTTTTTGAGGAGGAAATGATCGATATAGAAATTTCTGATTACGATCTTGAGAGTGAGCTGGGTGTCTATGATCCCGGGGCAGGAAGACTGGAATTTCAGGGCAACACCATCATAACTTCCGAAGATTTAAAATTAACCAGTCAGCTTGTGGTCTGGGAACAGGATGATAATGTGATTTATTCTCCTGAATATACCGAAATTTCAGGGAGAGATTTTAAGGCCCGCGCTCATAGTTTCACCGCTCCTGGAACTCTCGATAAAATAAGTCTTTACGGAGATGAAGATGAGCCCGCCCGCATAAGATGGGAGGAGAGTGAGTGATTGTGAACAAAAGAAAAAACAGGAAAGATCCGGTCATGAAAGGCCTGAAGAGAATTTATAGAGGGGAAAAATTTTCTGGAATGATAAAATTTGCAGGTCTCGTGTTTTTAGTTTTGGGGATTGTTTTCGCAGGCCTGAGCGGAGATCTGGTTTATTCACAGGATTTTCAGGATTTAGAGGGCGATGAAATCCATATATCGCTGCTGGATGAAGGGGAATATCTGGTGGAAGCCAGAGGAAATGCCCGCTATAAGACTGGTGATCTGGATATCAGAGGGGTTGAAGCTGATTTCAATTCTCTGGAAAATGAAGTGTTTTTTCGCCAGGACGTAATTCTGGAAGGGCCGGAATTGTTTGTTGATGCCGAAGAGCTTCATTATTTACTGGATGAAGAGTGGGCGGAATTTACCGGAGACCCCTATATGGAGTTTCAGGAGTTTACCGCCTATTCAGAGGCCATAGAATATTTTCTGGGAGATGAATATATTCTGCTTACCGGGGACGTAGAAGGCACCAGGGGTGAAGATGAATTTTATGCAGATGAAGTAGAGGTGGATCTCGTGGAAGGGGAGATAGATTTGAGAGGAGATGCCCGTCTGAGGATCAAAGAAAATGGTGAAGAGAATAACGATATTTTTGAAGTGGAAGATGAAAACTCTGAATAGGAGGCCGCCCAATAGTGCTGGAAACTGAAGATTTAGTTAAAAATTACGGAAAATTAACCGCTGCCGACCGGGTGGATCTGGAGGTCAACCGCGGTGAAATTGTCGGCCTGCTGGGACCGAATGGGGCCGGCAAGACAACAACATTTTATATGATTGTGGGTCTTATCCATCCAGATGAAGGAAATATTTTTCTCGATGGTGAGGATATCACCTCTCTGCCCATGAATAAAAGAGCCAGAATGGGCATAGGCTATCTGGCCCAGGAGGCCTCTGTCTTTCGCAAGATGTCCGTGCGCAATAACCTTCTGACCATACTTGAGGGGCAGGATATGAGTCAGGAGGAGGCTGAAGACCGGGCGGATGAGCTGCTGGATGAGTTTGGCATTAAAAAAATATCCGACCGGCTGGGATATCAGCTCTCCGGAGGGGAAAGGCGACGGGTTGAGATTGCACGGGCTCTTACCACCGATCCCTCCTTTATACTTCTCGATGAACCCTTTTCGGGAGTGGACCCCATTGCTGTTAACGATATCCAGGATATAATAAAATATCTTAAAAGCAAGGGACTGGGTGTTCTCGTCACCGACCACAGCGTAAGGGAAACACTCTCCACCACCGATCGTTCATATATAATGCATGAAGGCGAGATACTGCTTTCGGGCACCTCCGATGAGGTTGCTGACAGCGAAGTGGCCCGCGAATTTTATCTGGGGGATCGTTTTCGCATGTGACCGTTTTCGATGCGTTTATAAGAGCGGGTGGATATATAAAAACGCATAAACCGGACAAACAAAAAAACCGGCCCAACAAAAAAGGCCCTCTCTGAGTTTTTGGATAGGAAATAAATATGCTATAATCATAGATGATACAGGTCTATTGCGTGACAGCAGTGTAGATGTTAGTGGATGTTAATTGTATCGGTCATGCTTATAAAATCAGATCGGTCAGGCTGTACCGGTGCAGGGTATGGGGTGTGCCATGAAATTATATTTTCGATATATACTGAAAGAATTGATACAGCCCTTCATATTTGGTGTGGCAGCCTTCACAGCAATATTTGTGGGAATAGATATTTTATTTCAGCTGGCCGATCTCTATGCCAGCTTCGATATCAGCATCTTTAAACTTATTGAGCTGTTTTTGCTGTCTCTACCTCAGGTAATAGTGTATACATTTCCCATGGCGGCGCTGCTTTCCACTATACTGGGCTACAGCCGCCTGGCCGGTGACAATGAAGTAACCGCTTTGAGGGCCGGGGGTTTCAGCCTGCGAAAGATTGTAGTCCCCGCTCTTATTATAGGTCTGACCGTAAGTCTGGGAGCTATATTTATAAATGAATTTGTTGTGCCGGAGACCAATTATCGCTTTGCCCGTGAAGAATATCGCATCAAGACTGGAGAGGAAATGCCCCGCAGCCAGAGCAATTTTTTCCTCACTCCACTGGACGGTGAGCACGGAGGCCCCGATTTCGTTCTCTATTCCGGATATTTTGATGCGGACAGCGGTGAGATGACAGATGTAATATTACAGGAGTTTGACCGGGGAAAGCCTCATGTATTGATCGAAGCCGAGCGGGCGGTCTGGCGAAACGATGACTGGGAATTTTATGCGGGAAGTCTCTACGAGATGCAGGTGGGAGAGAGACTGCCCAAGCTGGAGTTTGAGGAGTATGTAATCCGGGCAGATATTGGCGATCCCGAGGCTCTGGCCGATCTTGATAGGGATCCGGATGAGATGAACATGCGCGAGCTCTATCATCACATTGAGGTCCTTCGAAATCAGGGGCGCGAGGCCCTGGAGGAACGAGTTATCTGGCATCAAAATTTATCCATACCCTTCGCCAGCTTTATATTTGCGCTTCTGGCTGCTCCCCTGGGTTTGAGGAGACAGCACCGGGGAGGAAGCTCCGCGACCGGCATGGGTTTAAGTGTGGTAATCATTTTCATATATTACGGACTTATGACCGTAGGAGATGCTCTGGGGAGCCAGGGGACTCTACCGCCCTGGCTGGGAGCCTGGGGGCAAAATCTGCTGTTTCTTACCATCGGCCTGATTATGCTCTATCGCCTGGGGCAAAATTAGAAGTGGAGAAGATTTTTGGGCCATGGACCTGACTCAGGCTTCGAAAAATTTCGAGTGTCACTTCGCCTCATAGCTTCCAGCTCATATCTTCTTTAAAAGAGTTAAGCAGTAATATCTTTTATATAGTGTCTTTACAAGACTAAATTTTGAAAGAAGAGACACAAATTTTTACCCTGGATTTTTGCTCGAAATTTAGCGAATAAAGAATTGATTATTTAGAAATATTTAGAGCTATCATGATGTTCCATTTTATTTATTTAATTTTGAAGGCGGTGATGCTCCATGTATGCTTTTGTCCTTATCCTTATGCTGATAATTATATCTGGTATGATTGCATATATCGGCGATCAACTGGGTATGAAGATGGGTAAAAAACGCGTCTCCATCTTCGGTTTAAGGCCCCGGTATTCCTCCATGATCATCACTGTGGTTACCGGTATGATAATTGCAGCATTATCGATATTTATACTGCTGTCGGTGTACTCCGGACTGCGCCAGGCGTTATTTAATATTAACGAAGTAATGGAGCGGCTGAATACGCTGGATGCCCGCCTGGCCGAGCGCACGCGTGAGCTTGAGGAGATAGAGGAACAGCGCAGGGAGCTTGAAGTAGAGCGTGATGATCTAAAAAAGCAGCGTGATGAACTTGAGAGAGAACGGGATGATCTGCTGGCCAGTCGGGATGAACTGGAAGGAGAGCGGGATGAGCTGGAAAGTATGGTGGAAGACCTCCGGGGAGAGCGCGATGAACTGGAAGCTCGCCTGGATGAACTTAACGAGGAGCTGGCCGCAGTTCATGATGACCTGGAAGAAGCCAGAGATCAGCTGGTTTATTTCATGGATGAGGATATTGTTTACCGCCGGGGAGAGATAGTATATTCTGCAGTTATCGAGGGGGGCCGCAGAGAAGAAGAGATCATAGAGGATTTAAATGAATTTCTCTCCGGGGCTAATGAAGCCGCCTCCCAACGTCCCATAGAGAGGGATGAGGATACCGGCATGGCCCTGCATCTGCAGACCGAGGATATATTGCATGCAGCTCAGCTGCTTTACAATCTTGAGAGAGGGGAGCGGATGATTATAAGTCTGGCCTCACGGGTAAATGTTCCCCGTCATGACAGACTGCGGGCTGATTTGCATTTAAATCGCAACTATGTTATATATGATAAAGGAGAAGAAATAGCTTCGGGCAAAATTGATGGCAACAGCGGCACCTCCAGCATAGATAGCAAACTGCGTGATCTTTTGGCCGAGGTTAATCGCAAAGCTACAGAAGAGGGTATGCTGCGGGATATGGATGGTACAGTGGGCAGCCTTGATTTTGTCAATTTTTATCAGCTGGTAAGTGATATTGAGGAGTATGATAGCGAAGTGGAGGTGCGGGTAGAAGCCAGAGAGGATATTTGGCGGAGCGATAGATTGAGCGATAACATTGCCTTTGAGCTTGTAGACGCTGCAGATGATGAGGCCCGGGCAGAGCGGATAGATTTTGGATCCGAAGAAGCAGATGAGGATGAGGTGGGTGATGATGCCTGAGGAGGAGTCGGGAACCTCTGAAGCTGTTAGCGTTCTTTCCCTTGATCCCGGCAGGGAAAAGGTGGGTATGGCTCTTTTAAGCCGGTCTGGAGATATACTGGAGCGTAAAATTTTCCTCAGATCGGAATTTCAGGAGACGGCAAAGGAAATTTTATCCCGCCGCTGTCCGGATTATATAGTTATCGGTGATGGCACCGGATGCTGCCATCTGGCCGGAGAGCTTCGGTCTCTGATTGGAGAAACCGGGGAAATTGATGACTGCCAGATCAAAATTGTTGATGAAAAGGATACCAGCACGGAGGCGGCAGGACTTTATTTTAAAACTCAGGCAGGAGCTGGCCGCAGGTTATTATCCCGATTTATAAGCTGGCGTCCCCGGGAGCCGGTGGATGATTATGCCGCAGCAGTGCTGGGGAGAAGATTTCTGGAGGACAAAAAAGAAGCTGAGAATGAGCTGAAGGAGCAGTAAGGCCGGGAAAATGGTAAAAAAGAATAGAAAATGGGCCTTATGCCCTTCACAAAATCCTCAAGCTGTGTTATAATTAATACTGGATTTCATGCGAAAAATGTATCTCCTAAATTACAAAAATTACAATTTAACAGCTCTACATAAATTTTGCGGGTTTTTTGTGGTCACTAACTGGATTTTGAAGAAATGGACTCTTTAATATTGCTTTGGTTTACATCGGGTGACTGATGCTGCGGATTCTTCAGTCATCTCAGTTAGAGTACAGCTGACAAAAGTCTTATCATCTCGTGCCTAAACTGCGGAAGAAAGGAGGTGAACCCCCGGGACCGCGAGGGCGTCAGAGATGATAGGGTTCTATTTGAGGCCATCTGCTGACCCAGGGAAGAGGGAGGATGAGGAAACAAGGAAACTCATCTACCAATTCCCCCGAGGAGAGGCAGTGGTTGGATAGAACAGGATCAATTCAATTAAAAAGAGACAAACCAAATGAAACCAAGGGGGATTCGTTAATGAGAAAGCTTACAGTAGTAGTTGCTCTGCTGCTTGTAGTGGCTATAGCTGCTCCAGCAGTTCAGGGAGATAGTTTTCCGGATGTAGATGAAGATCACTGGGCCTATGAGGCCGTTGAAGTACTGGTTGCCGCAGGTATAGTTGAAGGTTATCCTGATGGCGAGTACAAAGGCGATGAAACTATAACTCGCTATGAAATGGCCATGATGGTTCAGCGAGCGCTGGATAACATCAATGAAGAACTGGATATGATAGATGCCGATATAATGTATTTAGAAGACGATATAGCAGAGCTGGAAGAAGGACTCACAGCAGGTCAGGCAGAGGATGTTGTGGCCATAGTTGAAAGAATGATCGAAGATGTTGAGCCCGATATGCCCGAGGAGCTTAC
>CAZVZM010000083.1:0-7631 GCA_964630835.1 uncultured Halanaerobiaceae bacterium | reverse complement strand
AGACAGGTATTAAGGGTGACTTTTCCTGTTTTTCATGTTCAGATATATTTTTTTCAATAATTTCATCTACTCGTTTCAGTTCCAGCTCCATTATAAATCACCTCCGGACATTATTGGCTTACCATTTTTTCTTCTACTGTTATCTTCTCCAGTCGACACGCTGCCTGCTTGAGGGCAGGAACGCCGGATTCTTCATCAAGAACGTCATTTGTCAGCTGGTTGGCCGGAGCCTCGACAAAGTGGACGGGCACGAAGACAGTCCCCGGGGCAACTTTATCGGTGACTCTAGCCTCGGCCTGAATTTCTCCTCTTCTTGTGCTAATTTTGATCTCTTCACCATCATTTATATCGATGTCATCCGCATCCTGCGGATTAACCTCTACATAGGGAGCATCCATCTGTGCAGCCAGGACATCAGATCGCCTGCTCATGGAACCGGTGCGCACCTGGAAGAGGCTGCGGCCTGTGGAAAGCCTCAGGGGATATTCATCATCCGGCTGTTCTTCCTCGCGCACAAATTCAACGGAATGGAATTTCGCCCTGCCTCTCATAAATTCATCTTCGTGCAGCACAGATGTGCCGCTGCCGTCCTCCTTAATGGGCCACTGCAGGCCTTCCTCTTCAATCGCATCGTAGCTGATGCCCGAATACAGAGGAGTCACTGACTCGATCTCCTGGAGAATTTCTTCTGGTCTAGCATATTTAAATCTGCAGCCCATTCTCTGAGCAAGAGCACAGATAATCTCCCAGTCTGCTTTAGCTTTGCCCGGAGGATCCATCAATTTATTTACCTTTTGTATTCGTCTTTCGGTGTTAGTAAAGGTTCCTTCCTTTTCTATAAATGTAGCAGCAGGGAGGACTATATCGGCTTTACCTGCTGTGTCGGTCAGGAAGGGATCCATTACCACTAAAAGCTCTAAATTATCAAGCGCCATCTCGGTCTGCAGCTTATTGGGCTGGGAGAGCAGAGTATTGTCTCCCATTACGATAAGGGCTTTCAGATTACCCGCAGCCGCCTCTCTTATCATCTCGACTGACGTTAATCCTTCTTCAGTTGGGACTTCGCTATCCCAGGCTTTTACAATTCTGGAGATAGCTTTACAATCATCGATGCGTTGATATCCAGTCAATCTATCCGGCAAAGCGCCCATATCAGATGCGCCCTGTACATTATTTTGCCCACTCAGAGGATTTATACCGGTTCCGGGCCTGCCCACATTGCCGGTGAGAAGGGCAAGATTGGCCAGTCCCAGGACATTTTTTGTTCCCGAGGTATGCTGGGTAAGTCCCGTGCCAAACACAATTGCTCCTTTATCAGCCTCAGCATAAAGCCTGGCGGCTCTTTCCAGCTTCTCAGCAGGAATACCGGTAGTGTCCTCCACGCTTTCGGAATCATAATCCGCGACTGTTTCCTCCAGGGCGGAGAAGTTCTCAGTCCTCTCCTCGATGAATTTGTCATCCTGCCAGCCATTATCCAGAATCACACTGGCCAGCCCATTGATCCAGGCAGTATCCGTTCCAATCTCGGGCCGGAGCCATTCGGTAGACCACTGTACAAGCTCAATATCGCGCGGATCTATAACTATCAGCTCGGCATCATTCTCACGCACTGCCTCTTTGATATAGCGGGAGATAACAGGATGTGCAGCCGTCGTATTGGAACCGGCCACTATTATACAGTCAGACTCCTGCAGCTCCTCAATGGAGTTGGTCATGGCTCCACAGCCAAAGGCTTTTTCCAGAGCTACCTCTGCGGAGGCATGACAGAGGCGATCGGAATGATCTATATTATTGGTATCGAGACAGGTGCGCATGAACTTCTGAAATAGATAGTTTTCTTCATTGGTACTTACGGAGGAGGCGATTCCGCCTATAGCGTCAGGACCGTATTCCTCTTTTATTTCCCTCAATTTGCTGCTGAAGTTTCTCAGGGCTTCCTCCCAGGATACAGGCACTAAATGATCATCCTTTTTCATCATAGGCTGGGAAAGCCTGTCATCGGAGTTTACATAGGAATGTCCAAATCTTCCTTTGACACATAGTGCTCCCTGATTGGGTGAGGCTTCCACTGACTCAATTCTCACAAGCCTCTGATTTTTAATGTATGCCTGCACCTGACAGCCGGTACCGCAGCTGCTGCATGTAGTGCGGCCGGTAACGTCAGCTTCCCATTTGCGCACGGGTCTGGCTTCCTGTTTTTCGGTTAAAGCACCTGTGGGACAAAGCTCAAAGCACTGTCCACAGCCGTCGCATTCGGAAAATCCTCTTTCACCCAGTCCGGCAGTGGTGAAGATATTCTCTCCTCTATTACCCAGACCGAGTATGCCTTTTTCCTGAATCTCATCACAGGCTTTTACACATCTCTGACACATGATACATTTGGATGGATCATAGTTTAAAACGGGAGATGTGGTATCGACATTTGTGACAGGCGGTTCGGCCGGCGAGTACATTCGTTCATCGGCTCCAAAGGGCAGCTTCACGCCCAGTCTGTCGATATAGGGTGAAAATGGATTGAGAATAACCAGAGCGACGAAGGACGCTCCATAAAGACCTAAAAGCTGTCCCGCCATCGTTAACACAGCCAGTATCGCTCCGAAGGCATATTGCCCCATCACCGTAGCCGGTGTGGTCTGAGGCTCGGTGGCCATGTAAAAAGCCAGGAAAATAACGCTTCCCGTGAATACATGAAAGGCAATTCTCATAACTATGGGACTGCCGGTTGCAGCGCCCATCAATATCGAAAGAACAGTCATGCTGGCAAGATAGCTCAATGCCAGCTTCCATTTTAACTTTATCCACATAGCCAGCAGCACACCTGATAAAACAGTCAGAAGGCCGGAAGCTCCACCTATCCAGCCGTGGCCCTTCCAGAGAAAGAGACTTTCCGATATGCTCAGATTTTCAGTGCCATAAAATCCCATGACTTCGGCAAATTCCATAGCTGCTACAAAGCCATCTCCGGAAATAAGATTATACTGGAGGTGTTCGGGATAAAAAAGCTGACCGGCAGTCAGGGGATCGGATAAAAACCACATAAATGTGATCAGAAGTAATACCAGAGCTTTTGCTCCAGCGGCCGGGTTTATAATTTTGCGGCCAAAGTATTTTTCCTGTCCCCACTTAAATCCTATCATCGTCACTGCCGAAATTATGGCAGTAACATAATGAGGAGATAACTCACCTACACAGAGACCTACTATCATTCCTGCAACCAGCGGAGAATAAAATGTTTTATAGGTGGTTTCTCCCAGTCTGGATAGATCCTGACCTTCCATCATTTTGATAATAAAATGACATATGACGGCTACAATTACGGCAGTTAAAATATTGAATAAAGCATCAGTTCCCATAGCGATGATAGCAGCTACGGCTGGTATGCACATAGCTGCAAAAGTGCGCAGCATCACCTGGTCCTCTGTCAGACCGGAGTGGTTTTCCGGACTGACCTGCCTTGGATGCCTTTGCGCACTTTCATCTGTTTTGGCCATTGAAAATTCCCCCCTTAAATTGTTGGTAAGCTAAAGCCATCATTACTACTTTGCTGAAGTTTTTAACTGCGGCTTTCAAGTCATTATGAAAAAAAGTTATAAAACCCTATGTTGATTGATGCCTCCTTTTTTCATTTTTTCTTATTTCTACTGTGCAGATTACAGAATTGAGGTAAGATGCAGGAAGATTTATTATTGGAAATCATTATTGTGATTATAATAACTTTCACTTTAAAACATAACATAAAACACCATAACATTCAAGGGTTTTCAGCAATTTACAGAAGTCCTGACCTGAAAAAATGTTATAATTTAAACGAAGATAAAATAAAACAATTTTCGGAGAAACCTGCTGTTTTTTTGCCAATGTGATAATTATAACGATGCTGTTTATTATTTTCTATAAACATAAAAATTCTCCTGCCCGAAAGCAGAAGAAATTTTTGTGAACTTATTATTGGCTCCTCTCCAGAGCCTTTAATAATAGGTTTTTAAGGAAGCACTATTTTTGGGCCGAAAACTAAACTGAAGCAGAGGAAAAATTTCATTGTGAGCGGAGCCTCATAGCTTCCTCCAGCAACTGATGTGGAGAAGAACCATATTATTATACTGGAACACAAATCTTTATATTATTCAATTATCTTTTTCTGCAGGCTCAAAATGGATCATTGCAGCTTCCCTTCCCTTTTCAATAATCTCAACATAATTGTTAAAGTCAATCCCGCTATATCCATCAAGCTCAGGCTGGATTAAAATATCAGCACCGGAAACATCCTGCATCGTGCGGCGCATTATATTAAATGCTCGATTGCCATATTCTATCATTCCCTCCGCCCTTCCAGTAAAGCTAAAATTCCCCGCCACATCTACTGCTATGATAACGTCTGCTCCAGCCTTTCTGAGTGCGTTTTGAGGCAAATTATCTATAAGCCCTCCGTCTGCCAGAAGTTTATCTTCGTACTCAACCGGGGAAAACATTACGGGAACCGCGGCACTGGCACTGAGAAGCTTTGCCAGAGGTCCGGAAGAATACTCGATCAACTCCCCTTTATCCATATCTGTTACTGCAATATTAAAGAAAACCTCCAGATCTGAAATATCTTCGCTTTCCAGCAGCTCATCAAGATTTTCCTCCACACGAAGAGAGGAAAAAAAACCGCGACTGTTGATTGACGGGAAAATAAAATCTGTCCATCCAAGCTCGGAGACCAGCTCTTTAAGTTGAGAAGGAGAGTACCCATCCGCATATAAGGCCCCCACTATTGCACCGGCGCTGGTTCCAGAGATCATGTCTACATTAATACCGGCTTCTTCTATCACCTCCAGAACTCCTACATGGGCAAGTCCCCATGCTGCTCCTCCGCTCAGGACCAATCCAACTTTATCATTTTCATCAATATCACCGAAATCCATATTATCCCGGCCATCTATTTCATTCACATCAATTGCATCTGCCGAAAAACTTACGGGAATGGCAAAATAACCACCGCAAAAAAATAACAGCAGAATTAACGAAACAATAAATAGTGAATTTAGTTTTGTTTTTTTAAAAATAAATTTCACTCTCTTCATCCCTTTCCTCCATTAAATGTTGTTCAAAGCACAGCTTTGTTCTACATTGCGCTTTCAGGCAGGGTGGAAAGTATTTCCTCTTTATCTGCGCCGGAAAAATCCTCTCCCTCAAGGCGGTTTTTAAAAGTTATCATATCTATCTCATTCTGCCAGTAGAGAAAAACATCTGATAGAATATCGGCTCCCCGCTCTTTTGCAGCTCTGTAGACGTATAAAAATCTGCTGCGCTCTTCAGGCCAGAGAATTTCATTACCGGCCTCATAAAGCAAAGTATCAATATCATAGGGAATGACAGCATTTGCCGCCCTCAGGGCCGTCCTTTTGACGGGCCCGGGACTGTAAAGAGTGCTCTGAAGATATTTAAAATCCCGATATGAAATTCTAAGAGTTTTAAGGCCTTCGGAGTAATCATAAATCTCGTGTAAATGACTTTCAAAAAAACCATTTATTTCATGGGGAATATTTCCTGACTGCTTAACATCTCCGGAAAAATCGACCTTAAAAAAGGGATTAATATTTCGCGCTTTTTCCCCTCGAAAATGTTCCAGCAGAAATGAATCGAGTTCATTTTCTATCTCTTTGTGAATTGTAAAATTGGGAGATCTGGCCAGAATAAAGGGATGCAGGTATCTATCAGTTACAATATGAGATAGATAACCCATTAGAAAAGACAGGGCACGGGGACAATAATTTTTTTTGCCGTAGCTCACTGCATGAAAAAAAGCCTCATTAACGCTGTCATAGTGCATTTTTTTGCCCAGGGCAGGACCTCTCCATGGGGTCGATATATTATAAAAAAATACATCTGAGCCCTGACAGCCAAAATTAAACGAAGTCCTGTTTTCCTCCATAATATTTATCATATCTTTATTAGTCCCGGCCTTAACCATATGCTCACCGGCAAGAATGTGCGTCCAGAAATCAGGCAAGTTAATTCACCACTCTCTATATTAATTTCTCATAATTTCTCAAAAATTAATTTAAATTTCTATTTTTATTACATTATTATAGTCCCGCTCAAATCAAACTGTCAGGCTGAAATAACGTTTTATTTTTAATCCTCTCTATCTTCTCTAATAGTTACAGTCTGCCGGCTAAATTCATGATCCAGGAAGGATCTTATTTCTACATTTAAATACTCTGTGGGCAGTTCTGGCAGTATATAGGTAATAAGCCCACTGCCATCGGGCAGCACTCTGAGAGAATTATCATCTATAAGCTGCTTGTCATCAACAAGAAAGTGATGACTTCGAACATTTTCTATAATTCTGCCCTCATCTATTGAAACCACTTCGCTTATATCCACTCTGGCCCGCTGATGGGAGGTTCCCTGATCAAAAGGTCTTTCGGCTTTTATGGCAATGATGGTAAACTCCCGGGAGAGCTGGATGGCTTCATCAAGCTGGAGAGTTGTCCCGGAATACTCCTGCAACATCTCAATTTCATCGGGGCTGTAAAGAACTTCATCAGCATCCTCAATATCTCTGTCTGCAAAGAAAAAAGTAAGCTCTTCCTGCATCTCATCAGTGAAGATATATTCTATTGTATCTTCATTCAATACAAAAATTTGTCCGTAAAAATTATATCGATGATCCTCCCATTCAGATATGCTATCTAAATCTGCCGATGATAAAGGAGCTGAAAACAGCATGAAAATCAATAAAACAGAGGCGGCTGCAAAAAAAGTTGTATAACTTCTCCGACTGGTTTTAAACCCCATCATAATTTTCTATGAACCTCCTTGGATTTCTGAAAAAGGTTAACCATTTTGGTTTTCTCTCTCTTCATAACTTTTGCTTGACTTTATCAACTGTAAAATTTACCTGCGTTAGCTCTCATTGTGAAGATGCCATGTCATTATATTTTTAGTAAGTCAAAGATTTTGACTGATTTACTATATTATAGATTCAATTCTAGATTCCTTTATTTGATTTTGAATTGATAAAGACAGGACTTAAAGACCAGTGACACAGCTGCTCTTTTTATCATAAAATCTCCAGGGTTTTCCTCTGTATTCCTCTGCATAATCTATATTTACTCTGGTCCCTCTGCCCACTCGATCAGGGTCTGTTTTTTCTATGATTAAATCCAGTTCAGGGTTTGTCAGCAGATCCTCACCGGAAAAATCGTCATCAATGTCAATAGCCTGGCAGAGTCTCCCCGGGCCTCCAGCTATCTCATGAAATTCAGGAGAGGATAGCTCTCTGTTTGACTTCATCAAATCAATCCCCTCCAGAGGCTCACCTGCTCTAATCAGGGCTGCCTGAGGCAGGTCCGCCTTTTCTGCCACAATATTAAAGCAATAATACATTCCGTATATCAAATAAACATAAATCGTCCCGCCCTGCCAGAACATTGGTTCAGTCCTCTTAGTGCGTTTCCCCCCGCAGGCATGACAGGCCTTATCCTCCGGACCGCGATAGGCCTCAGTTTCTACTATACGCAGACTCAATTTTTTGCCTTCCTGGTAACGCACCAGCTTACAACCTATTAGATCTTCCGCCAGAGTCACTACATCCTTTAGAAAAAATTGCCTATAAGCTTTCTGCAAATAGAGTTTGCCTCCTC
>CAZVZM010000082.1:0-7722 GCA_964630835.1 uncultured Halanaerobiaceae bacterium | reverse complement strand
AAAATTTTGTTAAAATGTTTATAAACCTTCAAGTCAGGCTAAAAATATTATATAATGTTAATATAGCATGCTGGATTACTAAAGATATTTCTTATATCCGCTCAAATTGAGGGAAATCTTCCCCATTTTAGCATCATAATTTTGACCTGAAAAACAAAAAATAGGAGGCAAAAAAATGAGTTATGACAGAATAGTTTCCCTGCTGGGAGAAGAGGCAGAATACCTTCTTGACCATGAAAGCGAGACTGTATCCGCTGATCAGCTGGCTGAACCTGGCCCCGACATTGTGGATAGAGTGTTTGCTCAATCGGACAGACCGGCACCTGTGCTGCGCAATCTGCAGAGCATTTTAGATCATGGACGCCTGTCCGGTTCCGGTTACATCTCTATTTTACCCGTGGATCAGGGGATTGAACATTCCGGCGGCGCATCTTTTGCTCCCAATCCCATTTATTTTGATCCGGAGAATATCGTCAAGCTGGCCATTGAAGGCGGCTGCAATGCTGTAGCCTCCACACTGGGAGTGCTGGGAAGCGTCTCCCGCAAATATGCTCATAAAATTCCCTTTATTGTCAAGCTAAATCACAACGAACTGCTCAGTTATCCCAAACGCTATGATCAAATATTTTTCTCCAGCGTGGAAAAGGCCTTTGACCTGGGGGCTGCGGGAGTGGGCGCCACAATTTATTTCGGATCCCATGAAAGCAACCGCCAGATACAGGAGGTAGCGGAAGCTTTTGAATATGCCCATTCGCTGGGAATGGTAACTGTGCTCTGGGCTTATCTCCGGAACCCCGAATTTAAAACTGAGGAAGATGACTATCACACCGCCGCTGATTTGACCGGGCAGGCCAATCATCTTGCCGCCACTCTGGAAGCGGATATAATCAAGCAAAAACAGCCCGAAACAAATAAAGGATATCGGGCAATAGATTTTGGCCGCACGGATGACAGGGTTTACTCAGAGTTAACCTCAGATCATCCCATCGATCTCACCCGCTATCAGGTCCTTAACTGCTACAATGGCAAAATTGGCCTGATTAATTCAGGGGGAGCTTCCGGCGAAAATGATCTTGAGCAGGTCGTAAGAACTGCTGTGATCAACAAGAGGGCCGGAGGTATGGGGCTGATTACCGGCCGCAAAGCTTTCCAGAAACCGATGGAGGATGGAGTGGAAATTCTCAACAGTATTCAGGATGTCTACCTCTGTGAGGAAATAGACCTGGCCTGATGTATAATTTAGAGAACAAGTTGGAAGGTATATTTAGTCACAGCTAAAACTTTCATCTGCTATCGACTTAAATTTATAAAGCACACAAATTGAGCAAAAACCCTGCCCGATATTGGGCAGGGTTTATAGGCCGCAATAAAATCTCTCACATCTTTTTAATCAGGCTGATTGATTAGGGAAAATGTTCAGAAGCCCGCTTCTTAGGAATAAAATATTAGGTATATTTTCTCTGAAATTAAGGTGTAATAAGAACCTTATTTAGGCTTATTTAGAAATCTGCATCTGCCAGCTATTGTAAAAATCCACGAATTCTTCTCTGGGCACAGGTCTGCAGATATAATATCCCTGGCCGTAATCACAGCCCAATTGATTTAATTCATCCATGACTTTTTTGCTTTCAATTCCTTCGGCCACAACTTCTTTATTCAGTATTTTTCCCAATCTGATGGCGGTCTTAACAATTTCATAGCTCTTTTTATCTTCTTCCATAGCCTGCACAAAGGAAAGGTCAATTTTGATAGAATCTATATCCAGATTTTTTAAATAGGCCAGAGAGGAATATCCCGTGCCAAAATCATCCATGGCGACCTTAAAGCCTTCCTCCATCAGCTGATTGAGAGAATTATTGCCTTCCGTTAACTCCTCCATTATCTCCGTCTCCGTCAGCTCCAGCTCAAATTGATCGGAAGATAGGTTCTTTTTTGCAATTATATTTCTTAATTCTTCCACGAAGTCTTTCTGTTTCAAATTCTGTGGAGAAATATTGACCGCCATGTTAATATCAATACCATCTTCTGCTAAAAGCAGCTTTTCCTCCGCTGTTTCGCTGATCACCCACTGGCTCAACTCATCAATGAGCCCCGTTTTTTCTACATGCGGTATAAATTGCCCGGGAGATATAATGCCTTCTTCGGGATGAAGCCATCTGATCAAAGCCTCTGCCCCCACAACTTCACCGGTATTTAATTTAACTTTGGGCATATAATAAAGTTCAAATTGACCTTCAACGAGGGCATTCTTAATTTCTCCCAGAAGCTGAAAATTCTCTCTGGTTTTTTCCTTTAAAGTTTCCTTATAAAATTTAATCTTCTTTTTTTCTTTAGCGGCAGAATTCATGGCCTGATAGGCATTCTGCAGTAAATCTGCACCTGTTACTCCTTCTTTATAGGAAGCTACCCCCAGATAAGAGTCCAAAAATACAGGTATTTTATTGTAATAAAAAGGTAGTTCAGCATTGGATTTAATTGTCTGCACAAAATCCGGCAGTCTGTCTTCGGATACATTTACCAGCATAAAACCGAGTTTATTGCGATATATGTTGTAAGTTTTTATCTCCATATCTCTATTCCGGTCATTTTTATCATTAAGGTTAAATTTAATCTCCTGCCTTGCTTTAAGCTGAGTGGCGACTTCTCTTAAAAAATCCCCCCATCTTGTATGGCCAATTGCATTCATAATTTCCTCATGGTTATCGACATCCAGCAAAATTAGTTGAATATTTTCTGCTTCACTTTCGTCTTTAAGCTCATCCGCTTTTTTTATTAAATTGGAGCTATTAGGGAGCCCGCTGTCGGGATCATAAAGAGAAATCTCTTCTAATTTTTCTTCCTTCTTTTTCCTCTCTGTAATATCATTAATATTTCCATGCCAGAGGACGCTGCCATCAGAAAGTTTTTCCGGAGTGGCATTTCCTTTAACCCATCTTAAGCCTTTTTCAGGAAGGATGACTCTGTATTCTTCCTGCCAAACGGTTAGATTTTCAGCCGATTTTTGAATAGAGTTTATCACTCTTTCATAATCCTCAGGATGTATCCTCTGTAAAACTTTACTGGCATCGTCTTTTACCTCTTCGGGAGTCATTTCATAAATTTCCTTTATGCCTTCTGAAGCATAGGGAAAAGCTGATGAACCATCAGGAAATAATTGATATTGATATGTCACTCCTGGCGCCTGGTTAACCAGGTTCTTAAGCAAATTCCTTATTTTTTCAATTTCTTTTCTTCTCTTCTTTTCGGTTATATCCCTGCCAGCACAGATTATCTGCTTTTTACTGTGAAAATTACATTTTCGCGCATTTATCTCTACAGGAATTGCCTCTCCTTTAGCGGGATAAAACTTTGTGGTTAACAAAGCTTCCCCCTGAGCTATCAATAGCCTTAGTAACTCATTAACATCCTCCTCCGGCATAATTTTCTTCAGAGGAGAATTTCTCAGAGTCTCTTTATTGTAATTGAGCTTTTTCTGCAGCCTTTGATTCACCTCACCAATTCTAAATTTTGGCTCATTATTCTCAATAATTTCTACTAAAAATAGCATGTCATTTATGTTATTAAACATATTTTCATATCTTTCTTTTAAAGTTTTATGTTCAGCCCATAATGTTTTGCTGCGGAGCAAATTCTTAACTCTTGCCAGCAACAATTTTCTGGAAACCGGCAATTCAATTACCTCTTCAACAAATTCAAATAAATTTTGAGAGGTATTTTCCCCTTCATTTTTTAAAAATATTATGGGAGTATACGTTTGATTATCCTGCCTGTATCTCTTTATTTGCTCTTTATATATTCCAAAATATTCTTTATCCAGTATTATTAAACCATAGCTGCTGAAATTTGTCCCATCCTTCGAAACAATCTCAAATTTATCATTCAACAGCTCTTTTAACAGTTTTTTATTCCTGTGATTGGAAATCAATAAGTTTATTCGCTCTTCTCGAGCTTCTTCTCTAACAGCATTTTTATTATTGACCATAATAATCATCATCCCTATTGTTTTTATTAATTCTGCTTAACTTGAATTGAATTCGAGATTGCAGATAAAATACCGCTTAAGTTTTACCCGGGTTTTCCCAATTCCAGCATATTGCATTTTCTCAAACTCCCTCAAACTGGTTTCAAAACTGCTCAACCTTTACCTTTAGAATCCAAATATTTTCTGCCCGCCGCCGCTAAGCTTTATTTAGCGCCGAATAATAATATTTCCCGCCAGAATGCTAATTCTATCATCAGTCACCTCAAAAAGCTCAGCCGAAATGGGTATTTCATTGATCATTAATAATTGTGACAATGGTATTTGTTTATTCAGTGTAACATGTTTTTTCTTTATTTCCAACTTTGAGCTTGAATGATTGCTGCATATTTTAAGCTGTTTCATGTAGATGAGAACCTTTCAGGAAAAGAGTGTATCAATTTAAATAATATGTTCATATATTCATATTTTTGAAATTCATCGGGTGCTGTGATAGGATTATTACTACCTGACGGACCATTTGATGAAGTATTTATATCAGTAAAGTTGATTGCTTATCAAAAAGTCCGATTTGAGGAAAGATATAGCTTATGATCTCTAATATAGCAACTAGCCTGGTAAATAGATCTGCTAAAAGTTTGTCTTTTGCAGTGCAGTTATAGGCTGGTATAAAATATGGAGGTGGCATTGTGAAAAAAATATCTGTTTTCTTTCTGATTCTGGCCTTCTCTCTGATGATTCTATCCTCATCTTTTCATCCGGCAGATGCTTTACAACCTGCAGAAGATGTAGAGGTTCAGGTCAGCATCTATCCCATTTTTGAGCTGGCTGATAGAATTGCAGGAGATCGCCTGGAGATTGAACAGGTAACACCACAGGGGACCGAGATCCACGGCTATGAACCCTCTCCCCGTCGCATGGCCGCCCTGGAGAGAGCGGATGCCTTTATCCTGGTTGGAGCGGGACTGGAACCCTGGGGAGATAGGGCAATCGATACTCTGGACGGCGAGGACATAAAAATACTCGAGCTGGCCGGAAAGGTTGATTTGAGGCTTTTTGAAGAAGAACACGATCACGACCATAATCATGAACATGGCCACGAAAATGATGAGCAGAAGCATGACAAACATGAGCACGATATTGAAAATGAGGAAGGCCACGATCATGAACACGATCATCAACACGGAGAGTATGACACTCATATCTGGCTGGATTTTGAGATAATGCAGCGGGCAGCAGCAGAGCTCAGCGATTTGTTTGCGGAGCTGGATCCGGAAGGGAAAGAGATGTACCGGGAAAAAAAAGAAGCTGTGCAGGAAAAACTGGCAGAGCTGGATAATGCTTATCGTGAGGGCCTGGCCGAACGAATTTATGATGACATCATTGTCTCACATGCCGCCTTTGGTTATCTTGCCGACAATTATGCTCTAAATCAGCACGCGGTCACAGGTCTTTCCCCGCACGATGAACCCTCTCCTCGAGCAGTGAGGCGGCTAATCGATCTGGCCGAAGAAACAGGCGTAGAGCATATTTTCATGGAGGTGCTGGCCAGTCCGGAGACAGTCGAAGTGATAGCATCTGAGGCTGACCTGGAGATACTCACTCTCAACCCGGCGGCCGGCCTGACTGAGGAGGATATAAAAGAGGGAAGAGATTACTTTGATATAATGTATCAGAACCTTGAAAATTTACAGAAAGCCCTAAATCCCTGAAAGGTGTTGAAAAGCCCCCCCTATTTTCCTGAGTCCGCCTCCTATGATCCCCATTAACATAGGGTTGCAAATTCTGAAAATGATTTTTTTCAACAGTCACCCAGTCAACTGCTCCACCCCAATCAAAATTAAGACTTAGAATGAGCACTATAAGAGTAACTTTTTCAAAAAATCTTTATTATACGGTCAGGAATGGAGGCACCGAACATGGCTGTAGTAGAGATGAAAAATGTCAGTTTTTCCTATGAAAAAAAGAGAGTGGTTAAAGATGTCACCTTTTCTCTGGAAGAAGGGGACTTCGCCGCCTTTATTGGACCCAACGGATCGGGCAAAAGCACCGTAATTAAACTGCTGCTGGCTCAGCTCATTCCCGACAGCGGCAGCATAAAAATTTTGGGGGAAAACGCTGCTTCCCGCCAGAAGTGGACAGATATAGGATATATATCTCAGGAGGTAAGAGAATTTAATCAGAGCTTCCCGGCCACCGTGAGGGAGATAGTGGGCAGCAATCTTTACAGCGACATGGGCTTTTTTCATTTTCTCAACGGTAAATTAAATCAAAAAATTCGTTCTGCTTTAAAGCTGGTAGAGATGCAGGATTTAATCGATCGGCGTATAGGCAATCTCTCCGGAGGGCAGCAGCAGCGGGTATTCATTGCCAGAATGATGGTCAATGATCCCAAAATTATATTGCTGGATGAGCCCCTATCGGGGGTGGATATCAGAACTCAGGATGAATTTTATCATATTATAGGTGATATCAACAGGAGATTGAACAAAACTGTGGTTATGGTATCCCACGATGTCAATGTCATCGGTCGTCAGGCAAATTATGTTATTTGTTTTGAAGAAGGCCGGGCTCATGTTCATGAGGCGGATGAGTTTGATTATGATGATTATATGCAGGGGCTGCGGGACTCCAATCTTCGCCTTGTTCCCGAACACGATCATTAATCTGGAGGAGACAGTATGGAATTTTTGAGCTACAGTTTTATGCAGCGAGCCCTTCTGGCCGGAAACATGGTTGGAATTATTGCTCCCGCTGTCGGGGTGTTTTTAAATCTTCGGCGCCTTTCTCTAATAGGTCACACTCTATCTCATGTGGCTTTAGGTGGAGTGGCTCTGGGGCTATTTCTGGGGATATTTCCTGTATATACAGCTTTAGTTGTCTCAGTGCTTGCGGCTCTGGCGGTGGAAAAGCTGCGACAGGATTACGAGGACTATGCTGAACTCGCCCTGGCTGTCATTTTAGCCGCCGGCATGGGCATGGCTGTCATTCTAATTTCCGCAGCAGGCCAGACGGCTGGAGTCCATAGTTATCTTTTTGGCAGCATATCCCTTGTGGGGACCCGGGATCTATACACTATGTTACCCCTGTTTCTTCTGATAATCTTTCTCCTGACCCGCTATTACTATGGGTTTTTCTTCCTGGCCTTCAATGAACATGAAGCCAGGCTGGGGGGAGTGCCCGTCAAATTTCTTAATATAATATTTATGATTATAGTTTCGATCACTGTGGCGCTTTCTATCCGCATTGTGGGAGCATTACTCATCTCTTCTCTGATTACCATACCGGTGGCTGCAGGTATGCAGCTGGGCAAAAGTTTCCGGTCCACCCTTGCAGCCAGCATAGCTGCCAGCCTTTTCTCAGTTAACTCTGGATTGATCATCTCTTTTTATCTGGATTTAGCTCCTGGCGGTACAATTATACTGCTGAGCGTACTTCTGCTGCTGGTAATTATAACCGGCAAAAAAGTTAAAGCTTCAATATGACAAAAACCCCCCATGAATTTTTGCCCTGTTTTTTATCTAAAGTTGCCAAAGAAAACTCCATCTAAACTACTGTATTAGGTGGAGAGGTTCATCTTCCAGCTCCAAATAGACCTCTGCCCTTAGGCTCTCTCGCACATTCTTCTTCATTTCTTCGACTTCAATTTTTTAATTATCGGTTCTTCTCCACATCAGTTGTTGGAGGAAGCTATGAGGCTCCGCTCACAATGAAATTTTTCCTCTGTTTCAGTTTAGTTTTCG
>CAZVZM010000081.1:0-7885 GCA_964630835.1 uncultured Halanaerobiaceae bacterium | reverse complement strand
ATCAATAGAATCCCTTTCCGCATCAAGAGCTTTTCTCTCCTGAACGGAGCAGTGATCGGCAATTTCAGGCAGTTCATTTTCCAGTTTATGACGTCGGTTCTGAGAAAGTTTCCCCTCTCTTACAATCTCTTTAATAACCCGGTGAACCATAAGGTCCGGATATCTCCTGATAGGAGAGGTAAAATGAGTATAACAGTCCAGCGAGAGGCCAAAATGACCTATATTAACTGTAGAGTATATTGCTTTCTTCATGGAGCGCAGCATTACCGTTTCAATAACATTTTCGGCCTCGGTGCCGCTTATTTCATCAAGAAGGTCCTGCAGAGATCCGGGATGAATCTCCCCGCTTTCGCCCCCTTTGATGTGATATCCAAAATTATGAATAAACTCATTGAACTCCTGAATGCTGCGCGCATCGGGCTGATCGTGCACCCTGTATATAAAGGGCTCTTCTCTCCAGTAGGCCTCCCGGGCAACTGCCCTATTGGCGGCAATCATAAACACCTCTATCATCTGCTCCGGCAGACCGTGTTTTCGCTTCTCAAGATCAACTGCCCGCCCCTGATTATCGAGAATGACCTTAACTTCCGGAAAGTCAAATTCAATTGTTCCTCTCACCCTTCGTCCGCTCATGAGCTTTTCGCGCAGATCAGCCATGAGCTCAAGATCGGAAATGATTTCCTTATATTTCCGGGTGGGGTCCTCTTTATCACTATCTCCAGAAAAATCCCCGTCCTCATCCTGATCCTGCTCATCCTGCTCCTCATCAAAATCTCCTATTATCTCTCTAACTTCATCGTAAGTGAGGCGATAATTGGAGTTAATCACGGATTCTGTTATCTCATAATTCTCCAGCTCAAACGGATCAAGCCTGTACTCCAGAAATACAGTGACAGCAAGCCTGTCCTCCCTTGGTCGCAGGCTGCAGACATCGTTTGAGATTTTTTCCGGGAGCATGGGTATAACCCTATCCACCAGATATATGCTCGTCCCTCGCTGGTAGGCTTCCCGGTCAAGGTTTGTGCCCTCTTTTACATAATGACTGACGTCGGCAATGTGTACTCCCAGCCGCACTTCATTGTCGGAAAGTTTTTCTATGGAAACCGCATCGTCAAAATCCTTAGCCTCGTCGGGATCGATGGTGAAAAGAGTAAGATCTCGAAGATCCCGGCGCCTGTTTATCTCCTCAGAAGAAATTTGTTTGCTTATTTCTGAGGCTTCCTCGCGGGCTTCGACGGGAAAATCTCCCGGCAGCTCCAGACGCCTGATCAGGGCCTCCAGATCTACTCCGCTTTCTCCCTTTTTGCCCAGAATTTCAACAACTTTGCCCTCGGGATTGCGATTTCTCTCCGGCCAGCGGGTAATTTTCACCACGACTTTATCATCGTGGCTGGCTCCCGCCTTTTCACTTTCGGGAACAAAAATATCGGTATTTATGCGCTGATTATCGGGGATGACAAAACCATAGCGCCTGTAATCATCAAACACTCCCACAATATGCTCATTTGCCCTCTTCAAAATTTTTACTACTTCACCTTCCGCTTTCTCTCCATGACTTACGGGCAATAGCCTGACCAGGACCTTATCATTATTCATAGCTCCACGCAGATGATCTGCGCTCAAATAAATATCCTCTTTTTCCGGATTATCGGGTATAAGAAAAGCAAAACCGGCCGGGTTTTTATCAATTCGCCCGCGCACCAGATTAAATTTTTCCGGGACACCATAAAGTCCGCGGCTGCTGCGATAAAGAAAACCTTCTTTTACCAGAGAGTCAAGAACCTCCTGAAATTCCTCGCGCTGACCCCGGGGAACATCAAACTCCCGGGCTATGTCCTCCGGAGAGAGAGGCTTTTCCGCCTCTTTTTTGAGAAATTCCTTTATTTTTAGTCTGGCAGTCATAACTTACAGCCCCAGGTCTTCCGATATGCTCTGCATGCCTTCCAGGCTCAGACTCACGAACTTTTCCAGTTCGAGCCCCATCTCGCTGCAGCTGGCTATAACCTCTCTATCAGCTCCTCTGGCAAAAGAGCTCTCCTCATATCGGTTTAAAACAAACTCCGCATCTACAGCATTTAAATCCTTTTCCGGATGCACCAGAGCTGCAGCCACTATCAGGCCGGTCAGAGGATCACAGGCATATAAAGCTTTGGCCATGAGAGTTTCCCGGGGAAGGTCATGAGCATCATTATGAGCCCTCACCGCATCTACCATATCATCCGGCAGACCTTTTTCCGCCAGCATTTCTGCCCCCAGCAAACTGTGTCTCTCTTCATCATCCTGAGTTTCACCATAATCTATATCATGCAGCAGACCTGTCAGGCCCCACTTTTTCTCATTTCTATCAAAATAACTTGCCAGTCGGCGCATTACAGCCTCCACAGCCAGACAGTGCTTTACAAGATTATCTTCGCTGATATTCTTTTTAACCAGCTCTAACGCTTCTTCTCTGTTAATTTTCATTTTCATCCTCTCCCGTCTTTGCTCGATTTGTGCGCCTGCTGCCCCGCAGAACAAACCGGGCTTTTGCCCGGGCAAGCTCGTCTCCCAGTTTATCTTCCATGCGGGAAGAAGCTTCAATGATACGACGCCTCTTATCCTGTATCCATCCCAAAATCCGTATACGCTCTCCCAGGTGGACAGGTTCTACATAGCGGACAGTCATTTCTGCCGTCAGGGCGTCCCAGCCCTGACGGTAAATGGCCTTTGCCATGGCTTCATCCAGAAGAGTGCTAATTACTCCACCGTGCATTACCCCTTTGAAACCGGCAAGTTCATCTCCAGGGATAAACTCAGTTTTAACCTGACCGTTTTCATTGTCCACGTTTTTAAATTCAAGATTTAAAGAGAGAGGATTTTCCTCACCGCAAACTATGCAGTAGCTATCATCATCAAAGTCCAACTAAATACACCTCCTGCCTGGCTAGATGAACAGCGGAGCAAACACCAGGGATACTATAGTCATAAGCTTAATTAAAATATTCAGTGACGGTCCGGAGGTATCTTTAAAGGGGTCTCCAACCGTATCTCCCACAACTGAGGCTGCATGCGTGTCCGTGCCCTTGCCTCCGTAATTGCCCGCTTCGATATATTTTTTTGCATTATCCCAGGCACCGCCGGCATTTGCCATCATTATAGCCAGCAGGACTCCGGTGGAAAGAGCTCCGGCCAGCAGCCCCCCAAGTGCCTGTACATTCCAGAAACCCACCAGCACAGGAACAACCACCGCCAGAAGACCGGGCAGCACCATCTGCTTTAAAGCGGCGCTGGTGCTTATATGGATGCATCTTTTGCTGTCAGGCTTTACTTCTCCCTTAATAATGCCGGGATTTTCTTCAAATTGACGCCGCACTTCAGAAATCATCTCAAAAGCTGCATCTCCCACAGCCTCCATGGTAAGTGCCGAAAAGAGGAACGTCATCATTGCACCTATAAAAAGTCCCACAATAACCTGAGGCTCCAGAAGGCTGATCGTCTCAAGTTCTACCGCCTCCGAAAAGGCAGCAAAGAGAGATAAAGCTGTCAGAGCTGCAGAGCCTATGGCAAACCCTTTGCCGATAGCTGCAGTTGTATTACCTACCGAGTCCAGCTCATCCGTCCTCTCCCTCACTTCAGCTTCCAGCTCGGCCATCTCAGCTATACCTCCAGCATTATCAGCTATCGGACCATAGGCATCTATTGCCAGAGAAATGCCAATAGTAGAGAGCATGCCCACAGCCGTCATAGCTATACCGTAAAGACCGGCCAGATTGTATGCAATAAGGATGGCGATGGCAATCGCCAGTATGGGGAAAAGAGTGCTGCGCATCCCCACAGAAATACCTGCTATAATGTTGGGAGCCGTTCCGGTCTGGGATTGCTCTGCAATGCCCTTAACCGGACCGTATTTTTCAGAAGTAAAATATTCAGTGATTCGCCCGATGATAATTCCCACTAAAATTCCGGACAATACCGCCCAGAATACACCGAAACCGGGCAGAAGATACCATACCAGAATAAAAGCAAATGCCACGGTTATAATCGAACTTATCATCAACCCTCTATCGAGAGCTTTAGCAGGATCTCCACCTTCTCTGGTTCTTACAAAGGCGGTTCCAATTATTGCTGCCACTATGCCCAGTGATGCCAGCAGGAGAGGGAGGATGACATATTCCTCTCCCATAGTTGTTCCCAGGGCCATGGCGGCTATCATTGAGCCGACGAAGGATTCAAACAGGTCAGCGCCCATTCCGGCCACATCTCCCACATTGTCTCCTACATTGTCTGCAATAACGGCCGGGTTGCGGGGATCGTCCTCGGGAATGCCTGCCTCTACTTTGCCCACCATGTCAGCTCCCACATCTGCCGCCTTGGTGTAGACCCCCCCGCCAACACGGGCAAAAAGGGCAATTGAACTGGCCCCAAATGCAAACCCATTTATGGAATTGATATCCTCTGTAAACAGTATGTAAAGAACACCCAGTCCCAGAGTTCCCAGGCCGGCAACGCTCATTCCCATGACCGAACCGCCTGCAAACGAAATGTCCAGGGCATCATTCAACGAAGTCCTGGCTGCCTGGGTGGTCGGGGCATTGGCATTTGTGGCAATCTGCATGCCAATAAAACCGGCCAGTCCGGAAAAGAAAGCCCCAATCACAAATGATATTGCAGTTCGCCCCCCCAGTGTGGGTATCATGATCACCGTTACTAAAGCCACAAAAATTGCAAGAACGCTGTATTCCTTTTTTAGAAAAGCCATAGCACCTTCGTTGATGGAATGCGAGAGTTCGCTCATTCTAGAGGTACCGCGGTCCGCTTTAAGAACCTTTCGAGCCCTGAGCAGGGCAAACAGAAGAGCCAGAATACCAGCTGCTGGAACTAAAAACTCCATTTTTACTTCGTCCTCCTTGTGGATGATATTTTTTGTTTTATGCCGCAATGCCGTCAGCAAAAAGAAAACAGCGGCCAGCGACCGCTAAAAAAATTATCCTGCCAGCCAACTGACAGGCCCGGCAAAATACCTGCCTGCAGCAGAAAAACCCTGTTCTATCTGTTAAATTTATTGATGAATAAAATGTTATAACACAATAGTAATTGCACTCAAAAAAAGCCATTTTACCAGCTATCTGATTAATTGGATGTATGATATGCCAAAAATCGATAACAGAAACCAGATATTGCCCGTATGAAACATGTTTATTTCCCGGTTATAATCTAAATAATTGCTAATATAAGGGACAAAACCATAAATATTACTGCTCCGACTCCTGTGGCTTTATTTATTTTTTCTTCCATTCTGCGTCCCGATGAACCAAAAAATTCGGTGGCCCCTCCATCGATTGTCCCGGAAAGCCCGGCACTTTTACCGGATTGCAGCAAAACTCCTACAATAACTCCTATAGAAGTCAGCAGATGTAAGATTCTCAAAATCCCCAAAATATTCACCTCCTGAAATAACTGTGATTTGTCGGATAGGCTCACCGCCAGGAGAGGCGGTCAGGCTCCTTACAATCAAAAGCATATTTAAAGGATATTTTTACGCCTTTTATCCTTAATCATTTTAACATAACTCCTGCAAAAATACAATTGCTAAACTCCTGCCGGCATTGAAATTGCTGACACACTGTGGTATATTTAAAAACACGCTGACAGATTGACTTTAATTTTTAGGATCTTCTCCATAATCGCTGGTGAAATTTACCACATATGCCTTTAAAGTGATAGCTGCTCACCTATTATTATAGGAAGCTATGAATCTCCGTCACTTTAAATTTTTCCTCTAAGTATAATTATTGTGACTGTAAACTTTAACAAAACTTTATCGACTGATACGGATAAGAACCATTAAATTTAATGTGAAATCCTGGAGGAATCTCCATGGAGGAATATCGCCCCGAAAACATGAATTATAAATCCAGGACTGTCCCCGAATTTATCTGGAGGCAAAAAGATTTAAATTCGCTGGAAAAGCTCACCCTTATTGCCCTCTGGAGTACGGCTGGAGAAAGCAGAAAAATCAACATTTCTCCAGGAAAACTGGCCAGAATGACATCACAAAATGAAAAGGAGCTTGAAGATGTATTACCCGAACTGGAAGCCAAAAACTGGCTGGAATTAATTGACTTTTCCCGCCGCCGGGTGGAGGTTACTCTGCTCTATCCCCGCGAAAAGCCCCCAATTGATGCTGAAGTTTCTCATGATGGCTTTGAAGTCGACGACTCCTCTGAAAAACCGGTTGACAGGCTTGCCGGCATCTGGAACCGCGAATTTCCCGAACAACCTCTCACCCCTTCAAAATTCAGTCACCTGCAGGGCTATCTAAAGAAGGATATGGATCCCGGGCTCATCGAGAAACTCATTTTCATTGCTTCCGAAAGGGCGGAAGGCAGCCCTTTTGCATACCTGCGCAGTATTCTTAACAACCTGTATTCTGAAAATATAACCACCTTAGAAGAATACCAGCAGGAAAGGAGAGAAGAAACCAACCATGGAAGACAGGTTCCGCGAAATAATTCAAAAAAAGAAGCGCAGGATAAACTCCACGACGTCGAAGAACTCAAAAAAAGAGACTGGAACTGAGGCTGTCTCCCGGGATAAAATGGTGGAAAAAATCTACAGTCACATAATAGATAATGCCGGCATTGATCCCCTCTACCGCAACTGTACTCTGGATAATTTCAATACCGATATTCTCTCTTCTGAAAATCGCGAAGTTGTCAATAAATTCCGCCTTTTCGCCGAGGATATAGGTTCAGCCATGAAGCTGCCTCAATCCGTCTATCTCTACAGCAAATATCCAGGAATTGGCAAGACACATCTGGCAGTGGCTGCTTTAAAAGAGGCTGCCCAATATATTGCCGAAGATGAATATGAAAATAAAGAAGTTATACAGCACGGTGTTTTCCCCTACAATCTCAACTGGACTCCGGTATACTTTATCAATGTTTCTGAAGGCCTGATGGATATAAAGAACGATATTCAGCAGAATAACAAAGACTACGAACAAAATGAAATTTTTCAGCGGGCCAAAACAGCCCGGCTGGTGGTTCTAGATGATATTTTCAATGAACTGAGATATTCACCTTTTGTTCTGGAGATGCTGCTTTACTGGGTAGATTATCGTCTAAAAAACAATCTGGCGACAATATTTACTTCCAATCACAACTTTGAGATGTTCCTGGATGATGACTCCACCCCCGTTGAGGATGAGCATCTTAAAGTGATTGCTCGAAATATCGCCTCCAGGGTCAATAAGATGGTGGAAGGCTACAAACTTGCATTTTCCAGTTCTCCCCGGACTGATTATCGCACCCGCCGATCCAGGCAGTCAGAAGAAAGCAGCTGGCAGGAGGAATAATAAAAGGGGGTTAAAGAGAATGAGAAGAGATTATCCGGTGATGAAATATGCTTAGCAGGACACAGACTGTGGAAAAGCTTATTTCACTGCGTAAGAAGTTGTTTTCATCGGACATGAATTTTCCCGCAGAAAGGGAGGAAGCTGGAGAATACGATGACATTCTTTTAGAAATTATCGGTTCATCCCGGGAAAAACATGACAGGATTGCGGAAATAATCAATCTCGCTCTCTTAGAAGAGATCACCGCACGCACCGCCTCTGTAGCCATCCAGGAGCTGGTGACCGGGGGCAAAAATTCTTTAAAAAAAGGCTCGAAAGCTTCAAACATATCCGCGACTGACACCGATTCTCAGCATTCAGAAAAAAAGAAAAGCAGGGAACAGGCTCCTAAAACCAGCGCAGAAGATCTGGAAGCACTGAAGGAACGAGGCTGGAATACGTAAATATGTATTTTTGTGGTTGTGATATTTCAAAATTGACTGAAATTATATTATGATAGGACCTATGAAATGGAAGTTAAGCAAATTTAGCAACTAATACCAGGAAGCA
>CAZVZM010000080.1:0-8018 GCA_964630835.1 uncultured Halanaerobiaceae bacterium | reverse complement strand
AGCTGAGGATCGCCCTCCATCTCCTTACGCTCTTCTTCAACCTCTTTTTTGGTCATTTTGAGATTTCTATAATGCTCCCATCTCTGGTAGGCCAGATCAAGGACACCAATAATTATCAGAAATATAATGACCCTGATGGCCACCTGAAATACCAGATTTGCAACCAGTGCCAGCCCTGGCTGCAGACCCTGATGTGTTAGCCTCACCAGCTGCTGCCAGTGTTGACTGACCTGTCCGTAGGCAATATAAGCTATTCCTGCCGCCTTGGCAATGGATTTGGCCAGTTCCACCAGAGTCTGCAGAGAAAATATATTTTTCAAACCTTTGATGGGATCCAGCTTGGATATCTCAGGCTGGATGACCTTAAAGTTAAACATGGGACCTACCTGGATGAAGCCCACCAGAGCACCCACTGCTGCAGAAGCAACCAGCACTGGCGCAATCAAATCTGCCATAAAAACCATGTATTCAAATAACAGCTCATAGCCTTCATTGGGCGTCATTGTGGGAGCTTCCCGCAGGGTAAAGGATTCAACCAGACGCTGCTCTACAGAGTGCATAATTCCCGTCATCAAAAAATAGAGCACCAGAAAGCTTCCCAGCAGTGTAAAGGCCTGATTGAACTCCTGACTTTTGGCCACCTGCCCCTCTTCTCTGGCTTCTTCTTTCCGTTTCGGCGTGGGATCTTCCGTTTTTTCGCCGGGAGGTTCTTCGGCCATACTGCCTCTCACCTCTCAGACTAGCTGAAAAAAGTTATTACTTCCTCGATATAATGAAAGACTTCCCCAAACACGTCCAGATAATAGCCAAATATGAGATTGGCTCCTAAAAACATCATCAGCATGCCTATAAATATTTTTGCCGGAAGACCGACAATAAATATATTTATCTGGGGGATTGACCGGGCCAAAAATCCAAAGATCATATCTGCCAGAAAAATAGTTCCGATAATGGGCAGCGCTATCATAAAAGCTATGATAAACATATCTCCTGCATGGCGGAAAAATATTCCCCAGGCTCTCTCCTCGATTATCAATTCTCCCGGGGGAACCGTTTCAAAAGTGGAATAAAGAGCATCAATCATAATAAGGTGGCCATTTATAGCCAGAAATAAAAGGGTGGCAATGATATTTTTAAACTGGCCCGTGAGCGGTACAGTTGCCTCCGTGATAGGATCAAATATATTCACAATCAAAAATCCCAGCTTGATATCGATAAACTGCCCGGCCAGCTGAAAAGCAGCAAATACAATCTGCACCATAAAGCCCAGAAAAATACCGATAAAAAGCTCCCTCAGGATATCTCCAAAAATCAAAAGCAGATGAGGAGGTATCTCAACCTCAAACTGAGCGGACAGTATGGGAGCCGTGGCCACTGCGAGCAAAAAAGCCGCAGCGATTTTAACCCGACGGGGGAAAGTATCGCTTGAAAGCACCGGGGTCAGGATAAAAAGTCCGACAAATCTCATCATGACCAGTATAAATAAATAGGTAAACTCTGTTAAAAATCCAGCCGGCTCCGGGAACATATTTTAGAGCATTCCCAGGTATACGGGAATATTTTCGTATATCTCCACCACAAAATCCATAACTGTGGAGAGCATCCAGGGCCCGAATAGACCCAGTGCAATGAGCACAGCAAAGATCTTGGGGACAAAAGCCAGAGTCTGTTCCTGGATCTGGGTGGTAGCCTGCATCACGGCGACTATAAGACCCGTCAGCAGTCCCGCCCCCAGCACCGGAGCTATTATCAGGAGAACAATATAGAGTGCCCTCTGAGCTAAATCAACGGCCAGTCCCGGTTCCATTTTTATTCACCTGCCGTAAGTTTTCAGGAATCCCTTTTCCTCAAAAAGTCCTTATCAAAGATTCTATAACAAGATACCATCCATCGACCAGGACAAAAAGCATTATTTTAAATGGAAGTGAAATCATAACTGGAGGCAGCATGAGCATACCCATGGACATGAGAATGCTGGCCACCACCATATCTATCATTACAAAAGGTATATAGATAATAAATCCGATAATGAATGCCGTCTTAAGCTCGCTCATTACGAAAGCAGGGATCAGAAGATATGTAGGGACATCCTCCTCAATCTCCGGCCTTTCGGTTTCCGTCATTTCAAAAAATAAACCAAGATCCTCCTCTCTTACCTGCTCAAACATGAAATCACGTATGGGAGCAAGCCCTTCCTCGATCATCTCTTCTTCGCCAATTTCCTCGTTGAGGTAGGGATTTATTGCATCTTCTATAACCCCCTGCCAGACGGGAGCCATGATAAACACCGTCAAAAATAACGCCAGCCCTATTAAAACCTGATTGGGGGGCATTGTCCTTGTAGCCAGAGCATTTCTGATCATGGAAAGAACTACAATAATTCGGGTAAAAGAGGTAACCATGATCAAAATCGCCGGTGCAAGCGATAAAAATGTGAGCAGCAGAAGAATCTGAAGTCCGAATACTAATCCCTCTTCATCCTCCGCTTCGGGATTGATTTCCAGATTTATTTCTGGTATTTCAAATTCCTGAGCCTGCACGGGAACTGCCGAAAAAATCAGTATCAGACCCAGAACCAAACAGATGACAGTCCATTTATTCATCTAAATCACGGCGATAAAATTCCAGCCAGTTCTTGATTTTATCCCCAAAAGAATGCCCTTCATCCATTTCCCCGGTCCCAAAATCTTCGGGACCAAATTCTTCCCGGGGCCAAGAATCAATTTCTTCTACTCCCTCTTCATGAACAGCCAGCAATATAATCCTATCTCTCGCTTTGACGAGGGTTAAATTTTTTTTGGGAGCCAGATACAGCTGCTCCACTATTCTCAAATGTTCACCCGTCTGCTGCTTTCTCAAAAAACGGCGCAGATATCGCTGTCCAAAATATATTATTCCGAGCACCAGCAGCAGATAGAAAAATATCCTGGCAATTTCCACTCCATAATTCATGGTATTTCTCCTTCTAAGCCTTAAATATTATTCAACCTCTCCTGCGGGCTGACAATATCCTTAACTCTGAGGCCAAAGTTTTCATCGATAACAACGACTTCTCCTTTGGCAATAAGTTTTCCATTTACCAGAAGATCAACAGTCTCACCGGCGAGCTTATCCAGCTCAATAATAGACCCTTCACCAAGATCTAAAATTTCCTCTATTGTCATGCGAGCCTTGCCAAGTCTTACGGTCACCTGCAGAGGAACATCTTTAATCAGTTCCATATTTTGAGGCAGCGGCTGACCGGCTTCTTCTTCAAAATCAGGGAATTCCGCCTTCTGCACCCCGACCTCTTCTTCCCGGGAAACTCTGCCGCTCCCGGCTGCACCTCTATCTCCAGAAGCAGCTGCTCCTGCAGCTGCTCCCGCAGCAGCCACTTCTTTTTCTTTCCTTTGTGCGGGTTCAGGTTCCTTCTGAGGCTCTTCCTGATCCTGCTCCTGTTCGGACTCTTCCGGGACAGCGACCTCCTCTTCCAGTTTATCCATAGCGGCTTCAGCTGCACCTTCCTCCGGCACCTCGCCCTTGGCAGTCAGGCCAACTTCATCTCCGACCAGCTCCTGCACCAGCAGATGCACAAACTCAACCGGTGCCAGCTGTTGAAATTGACTGTCCACTAAATCTCCAATTTTTAAATCAAAAGAAATTACAGCCAGTTCCTGATCGGCATCGAAAAACTCCTCCTCATCGATAGCCTCATCCATATCGAGATACCGCGCCTCTGGAGGAGTGATATTTACTCTGGAGTCGATAACACTGGAAATTGACGTGGAGGCTGAGCCCATCATCTGGTTCATAGCCTCACCAACAGCGCTTATATGGAGCTCACCCAGCTCTTCATCGGGATCAGAACCATCGCCTCCCATCATCAGATCGGCGATGATCGCTGCATCTTCCTCTTTAATGACGAGCAAATTGTATCCTTCCAGACCCTCGGTGTATTCTACATCCACCAGCACTATTGGTCTCTCATACTGATCGCTAATTTCAGCAAATGTTTGCACTTCTACATATGGAGAGGTTATTTCCACCTTTTGATCCAGGAGAGTATAGAGGGCAGTGGCAGCCGAGCCCATAGCTATATTGCCCACCTCTCCCATCACATCCTTTTCTTCCTCACTGAGGTGCTCTCCGCCTTCGCCTTCAATAGTGCCTTCTCCATTTTCGTCTCCATTCTCATCATCATCACTTATTAAAGCATCGATTTCATCCTGTGATAAAAAATCTTCATTTTCCTCTTCACTCATCATCCATCTCACCCTCCTCTCCCTGTTCCACCACTTCCATAACTTTCAAAGCCTTGTGTCTGTGTCTGGTTCCCATTATGCCTCTATATTTTATATTGCTGCCCACCCTGACATCGGCCAGTTCATCGGTGAGTTTATCAAGGCGCACAACGTCACCTTCCTGTAAATAAAGGAGATCTGTCACCGTAAGCTCCGTGGAACCCAGCTCCACCTCAACTTCCAGAGGAGCTTTGCGCACCCTCTTTTTAAGATTCTCAAGATGCTGGGCGGTCTGCTCTTCTCGACTGCTGGCAAACCACTGCTGTGCACTGAGCTGGGGAACAATGGGTTCCAGCATTATATAGGGAAGGCAGATATTGACCAGACCCTCGCTCTCGCCAATCCGGGCAGAAAAAGTTATAATTATAGTCATATCATTGCTGGGCACAATTTGAGTGAACTGGGGATTGGACTCCAGTTCCGCCAAACGGGGGGTGACCCGCAGAATATTTTCCCAGGCTTCCGGCAGAGTCCCTAAAAACCAGTTGAGAACCTTCTTTAATACTGTTTCTTCTATATCTGTAAAGCTCCGCCCTTCCTCCAGAGGTTGACCGAAGCCTCCAAAAAGTCGATCTATTATAGCAAAGCCTATATCGGGATTAATCTCCAGCAAAAACTGACCGGAAAATGGCTCGAGCTCAGAAATACCAATTATTGTCGGCTCCGGCAGCGATCTGGTAAATTCATCGTAAGTGAGCTGCTCAATGGAGGCCACTTCAAAATCCACCACCGTTCTCAGCTTGGTGGAGAGGGTGGTTGTCATTAGCCTCATCATATTTTCATGAATCATCTGCAGAGTCCTCATCTGCTCCTTGGACAGTTTATCGGGACGACGAAAATCATACTCCTTCACTTCACCCTCATCCTCGTCCTTCATCTCCTCAACATCAACATCTCCGGAGTCGAGTGCTGAAAGAAGCGAGTCAATTTCGTCCTGATCAAGCACATCCGCCATCTATAACCACCCCCTCACTGAACTACAAAATCGGTGAACCAGACGCTTCTCACTTCACCGGCACTGACAATATCATTTAATACATCCTTTATACTTTGCTTTACTTCCGGCACCCCGGGTTCATCCAGGTCCTCATCAGAAATATTCCTCAAAACACTGATCATCCTGTCCTGGACCTGAGGAGATCTCTCCTCAATTTCCTCTATTACTTCCTCCTCACTGATCTCTATAACAATAGTTGTCTGCAAAAAATTATACCTGCTTGCTCCCGTCATATTAACTGTATATTCTCCCAGTTCATAGGTGGGACCCATCTCTTCCTCCATTGCCTCACCATTATCCGGTTGCGACATATACCAGAGAACTCCAAAACTGGTCGCACCAGCAACAACGATAACCAAAAAGGCCAGGCCCACCATAAATAATATGCGACGGGTGGTACTATTTTCTGCCATGATTTCACCCCTCTTAATCCCCTTAAAGCTGTCAATTCAACAGTTCAGGTCACTCTTAAATTATCCTAATTTCAGATAATTAAAATGCCAGCACCGAATAAATCATATTAAGATATTACTCATCGGGCATTTCATCGTCAGCTTCCGGTACCGGCTCCGTTTCCAGCTCGGGCGTGTCATCCATACCCGGTACAGGCTCAGCCTCAGGTATTTCCTCGGGCTCCACACCCGGGTCTTCATACACAGGAGTTTCAGCAACAAATTCGGGATTGAGCAGTATAACCTCAACCCGGCGGTTTTGCGCCCTGTTTTCCGGAGAGTCATTGGGCACAAGAGGCCGATATTCCGAATAACCAGCTGCCGAAAAGCGATCAGGGCCAAGGCCCTCGTTTTCTATAAAATATCTGGCCACCCTTGTAGCTCGAGTGGTAGAAAGCTCCCAGTTGGAGGGGAACTGTTCCGTGCTGATGGGAAGATCATCCGTATGGCCCTCAACCATAACATCATTGGGAACTTCCCTTATTAATTCGGCTACTTCACTTAAAACCTCTTCTCCCTCCGGCAAAATCTCAGCTTCTCCCAGTTCAAATAAAACCTGGCCGGTAAATCTCACCTCCAGCCCGCGCTCGGTCACCTCCATAGAAACCGCATCCTCTACGCCTTCTTCCTGGATATACTGATCTATTTCTCCCATCATCTGCTGCATCACCTGAATATTTATGGGATTAAAATCTTCACCGATTGCCATTCCATCCATCAATCTCTGAGTGGCAATGGTCCTTCCTCCGGTGAAGACCCCAAGACCTTCTCGCAGGGATGTTAAGGCAACTTCAAAACTCTCCTCATCAATTTCCGACATGGAATAAAGCAGGACAAAAAAGGTTAAAAGCAGAGTCATCATATCCCCAAAAGTTGTCATCCACTCAGGAGAACCGCCTTCATCATCCCCTTCTCCGTTTTTGGGCTTATCCCTTGGCATCTATTCAACTGCCACCTCCTCGGCACCGACGCCGGGCTCCTCAACTGCTTCTTCTTCACCTTCGGAGTCGGCCAAAAAGGCGCGCAGTTTTTCTTCTACGATGCGGGGGTTTTCTCCCGCCTGTATCGAAAGAATCCCCTCAATCATTACCTCTTTCAGCAGTATTTCATCGTGACTGGTCGACTCAAGCTTGCCGGCCATGGGAATAAAGATCAAATTTGCAATCAAAGCTCCATAGAAGGTAGTGAGCAGAGCTATGGCCATGCCCTCGCCCAGCTCGGTGGGATCATCCAGCTCTGCCAGCATCTGGATCAGTCCGATAAGAGTACCTATCATTCCAAAGGCCGGCGAAAGAGTTCCCATCTGGCTGAGCATGCCCTGACCCTCGTGATGACGCTCCTCGAGAAATGTTAGCTTCGTCTCCAAAATATTGCGCACCAGTTCAGGATCTGTTCCATCCACGACCAGCTGAATTCCCTTCTGCAGAAATTCATCATCGGCCTCCATGGCATCCTGCTCTAAAGCAAGAAGACCCTCACGCCGGGCTTTTTCCGCCAGCTGCACGAGATACTGAATGGTTTCTTCCGAATCCTGATCGCTCTTTTCGAAAGCTATGCGGATTAGATCCGGCAGCTTTCTTAATTTTTCAGCCGAATAATTGATCATAATGGCAGCCAGAGTACCGCCACCCACGATCATAATTGATTCCAGACTGACAAACATGAAAGCCTGTCCGCCCAGAATGATGGCTCCGCTGATAAGAGCCAGTCCGGCAATTACACCTATAACAGTAACAATATCCACAGAACTCACTCCCTGTCAATCTCAGAAGGATTGTTGATCTTTTGATGGTACTTTACCACACGCTCTATAACCTCGTCAACGTCCTCTTCCACAATGATCCTCTTTTCCGTGGTAAGAGTGATGACAGTATCGGGGGTGGCCTTAATCTGCTCAATAAGGCTGGCATTAAGGGTTATCTCCTGTCCGCCCATCTTGGTCACTTTAATCATTTTTTCAGCCACCCCCGTGATTTTATCCTTTCTGAGTCGTTCGCCTTTGAGCTATCCTTTTTCCAATTCCTCTGCAGTCATAAATCCATTCAAGCAAGTCAAGATCAGCCAATCATGGCTCTATTCACTACTGGATAACTTAATTTCAAAATCTATCTTCAGCAATTCCCATAATTCCCTATTTCACTCAGCAATTCAGGAGGCAAAATTACCTGGCCAGATTGACAAGCTCCTGCAGCATCTCATCGCTCGTCTCGATTGAGGTTGAATTGCCCTGGAAGCCGCGCTGAGTCCTTATCATCTCGGTAAACTCCTCGGCTAAGTCCACATTTGACA
>CAZVZM010000079.1:0-8083 GCA_964630835.1 uncultured Halanaerobiaceae bacterium | reverse complement strand
TCTCTCAGCACATCGACAACTTCGAAGTCAAATTCTTCAACTTCCATCCCGGAAAAAACCGTTCGTCCCTGCCCTTCCATGCCGGGTAGGATCTCTTCCAGAGCCATAATCTCGGCTCCGGCAATCTCAGCGGCTTCTGCAGTATTCGCCTCTCCTCCCGCAGTCGTCAGGAGGCTGATCCCCGGCAGCAGAACAGAGATGAGCAGAATTGCAGCTGAAAAAACAAAAAGTCTGGGAGCTGCTGTGCTGTAAAATTGAAAAAAACCAGCGCTATAATCATCTCTTTTTGCAGACAAGAATATCCACCCTCATTTCTTCAACTTCTATTTTAAAGATTTTGCTAATTTTAAAGCCCGCCTCAGATAAAACTAAAATTGCCTGCGATTTTTCTCGTTATCAGTTATGGAATTTTATTGGTTTATATTCACAATTATAATGCCTGGTAATGGAAGTTATAAGGCGAAGTGACACTGGAAAATTTTCGAAGCCCGGTTCAGATCTAGGCCTAAAAAATTTATGTCCTCTGCTTTATCTATATGATTTTTCCTCGCGCTCAAAAATAATGTCCTGAAGCTCATCCATTTCCTCAAGAGCCTGGCCTGTACCCCGGGCTACACTGGTCATGGGATCCTCGGCCTGGCATACAGGGACTCCAGTCTCCTCCGAAAGCAGCCTGTCCATATTCTGCAGCAGAGAACCCCCACCGGTCATTAACACCCCGCGGTCCATGATATCCGAGGATAGCTCCGGCGGTGTGCGCTCAAGAACACTTCTCACCGCATCAATAATTGTCTGAATGGTTTCGGACATGGCCTTTTGAATTTCATTGGCTTCTATCTCCTGATTTCGCGGCAGGCCCGACATAAGATCCCGGCCGCGCACCTCAAAGGATTTATTTTCTTCAGACACCATAGCTGTTCCTATTTTAAACTTTATCTCCTCGGCGGTCGAGGTGCCGATTACCATGTTGTAATTTTCCCGCACAAAGCGCACGATATCCTCATCCAGGGTATCACCGCCCAATCGCAGGGATTCTGATACGACAATACCTCCCAGCGATATCACGGCTATCTCTGCCGTGCCGCCGCCAATATCGATGATCATGCTGCCGCTGGGCTCCGCCACGGGCAGTCCGGCTCCAATGGCAGCCGCCAGCGCCTCTTCGATGAGGTAGGTTTTGCTTGCTCCAACCTGGCTGGTGGCTTCCTCAACAGCCCGCCGCTCAACCTCGGTGATGCCCACCGGAATACATACCATAATCTCAGGTTTAAAAAAGGGGCGGCGCTTTGTTACCTTGGAGATAAATCTTTTGAGCATTATTTCCGTAATTTCAAAATCCGCTATAACCCCATCTTTCAGCGGACGGGTTGAAACTATATTGCCGGGGGTGCGGCCCAGCATACGCCGGGCATCCTCTCCCACAGCAAGCGGTTTATCCTTATTCTCATCGATGGCCACAACAGAAGGCTCCTGCAGAACAATTCCTTCGCCCTTTTTATATACCAGAACATTTGCCGTTCCCAAATCTATGCCAATTTTGGGAGAAAAGCTAAAGTCAAACATGCTCTAAAATTTCCTCCTCATGCGGTAGTCACCTGACTTTGCCGGTCGGAGGACAGCTCAATACTGCCTCCAATGCCGGAAATCTTTTCTACAATTTTTTCATAACCCCGCCTCACATGATCTATTTCGTCGATAATTGTCTCCCCTTCGGCCACCATGCCGGCCAGTATCAAAGCTGCCCCGGCTCTAAGGTCGGGAGCGGTCACGCTGGCTCCACTCAGGGAAGTGGGAGTTATGAGAGCGGTATTGTCATCAACCTTGATACTTGCCCCCATGCGATTTAGCTCCTCCACATGGGAAAACCGATCCTCCCAGACAGTCTCCGTTACAACGCTGGAGCTTTCGGCCTGGGTTAAAAGCACCATCATCTGCGCCTGCAGATCGGTGGGAAAACCAGGATAGGGGAGAGTCTTTACATCCACCGACCCCGGAGTGGATGGCCTGCAGACCCTGACTCCGGCTATATCCTGCTCGAGTTCAACTCCCATCTCACGCAGCTTTGCCAGAAGCGGCTTGAGATGCTCGTGCAGGACGTTTCGCACAAAGATATCCTCGCCGGCCAGAGCTCCCGCTATTATATAGGTCCCGGCCTCAATGCGGTCAGGGATTATTTCATGCTCAACTCCGTGCATCTCGTCGACGCCATTGATCTTGATCACATCAGTTCCAACTCCCTTTATCTCAGCTCCCATAACGGTGAGAAAATTGGCCAGATCCACTATCTCGGGTTCCCGGGCAGCATTTTCTATTACGGTCTGCCCCTCCGCCCGGCTGGCGGCCAGCATAATATTTATGGTTGCCCCCACACTGGGATAGTCAAGATATATATCGCTGCCGCTCAGGTTATCAGTCTTAACCTCAACGCAGCCTTCCTCGATGTTGACTTCTGCCCCAAGCGCTCGAAAGCCCTTAAGATGGAGGTCAATGGGACGATTTCCTATTCGGCACCCCCCGGGAAGGCTGGTCCGGGCCCGACCGGTCTTGCCCAGCATAACACCCAGTATGTAATAGGAAGCTCTCAGTTTTTTTGCCAGTTTGGGATCTGCCTCATATTCATCCACCGGTCGGGGATCGATGGTTAAACTTCCCGGGCTGCGCTTCACCTCCGCCCCCATTCTTTCCACGATAAGGGAAAGATTTTTTACATCATTGAGAGCGGGAATCTCCTCCAGCCGACAGGGAGAATCCGGCAGTAAAGAGGCAGCGATGATGGGTAAAGCTGCATTTTTGGCTCCGCTGATTTTCACCTCTCCTTTTAAGGGATAACTTTTTTTTATATGAAATTTTTCCACCTGACATTCTCCTTTCCTGATTTTTTACATTCCTTTTTACATCTGCCTCTCTTATAAATTCCTGGCCCATATCGCATGGTCAATATCATATAGATGTATAGACGGCAAAAGTTTCTCGATTTAGTTCAGGATTTAGTTCAGGCATCCATGATTCTCAATTTAATCTAAAAAATTGTCAGATATGCCTGTGATACATTAAGCTCCGCTATTTTTAATGTATTCTAGATATTCATGAAAAATCCTTTAATGGACACTACTTTATATATTGGACCGTCAATACGCTGCTGTATATTTTGTCTCTATATTGCATATATGATTGCCTATATCACCGATCAAAATCGATACCATAAAAATTTCGACATTATAATCCTATTTACGGCAGGCGACCTTTCAGGCAGCCTGGATACTTCTAAAGTCTTCTCCGCGAATTTCTCATCGTTTTTATAATTATAACACATAACACAGGATATTTTCATCCCTTAAACACCATGTGGGACTATAATAGCACAAAAAAATATTTAAATTTTATTGAGATTTAAGTGATAAAGCAAGCTGAAATCTATTTTGGCTTTTAAACTCAATTTGATTTCGGGCTCAGAATGATTTTTTAAAATGTAATTTTTTGCAGCTCTAGATTTTCTTCCGCTATCCCGGCTTATATTTGAAGAAGCTATGGCAAGATGATAACATGGTAAAAAACTTCTACTATCTTAGTAGATGGAAAGTAGATCGAAAAGTGAGAGGAGGACAATTCTATAATGAGTAACCCGGCCGACAGGTTATTATTCACTTTAATTTTCTTTTTTGTAATACTGGTTGTGACAGCAGCTTTTGCGCCTGAACTTCAGGCCCAGGAAAGGATAGCTGTAATGGGGTTTGAGGGGGGAGTGTCAGAGGAGTATCTCGACCACGCAGTCAATAAGACGATTGAAATGCTTGTGGAAGTTGGCCGATTTGATGTTGTTTCTCGTTCTGATTTAGATGAAATTCTCCAGGAACAGGAAAGGGATTTGCTGGATATAACCGACGATGAATATTCTATTGAGACCGGTGAGATTCTTGGAGTACAAAGGGGGTTTGTGGGGTCTATAGAAAATTTAAGTACTGATTTCTCCGATGGAGATTACAGTGGCAATGTAGATATTTCTCTGCGGCTGCTGGACATTGAAACAGGAGAAGTTATAGATACTTTCTCACCCACCGGCACTGGCACTGGAGATAGCCGCAGCGAAGCTAAAAATGATGCCATTGATAGTGCTTTCGACGGGAACCTGCGCACAGAAATTAGAGAGGAATTTTCTCTGACCTCATATGTTGCTGATATCAGGAATGGAGAGGTCATCTTTTATGGTGGAGAAGAAATAGGTGTAAAGGAAGGAATGCGATATTATGTTTATGGAATCTATGAGGACTGGGATGATGAAACATTTCATGAAAGAATTGGAATGATTGAAGTGGAAAGGGTTGGTGAAGATTCCTCCATGGGGGCAGTGCTCTGGCAGGATCAAGCAATCACGGAAGGTGCTCGATTGGAAGAGGTCCCTTATGATCAGCTTTCCAAAACTTACGCTGGAGCAACTATGTTTAAAGTCACTGGCAGGGACGATGGTAATGAGGAAGAAGACTGGGCTCCGGGAGCAAAAATTGGAATGGGAACATTGAGAGCCTACGACTTTGATCTGGGAGCTTATCTTTCTTTCGCCAGGGCTCCATCTCTTGGCGTCAATTTTCTTCAGTTGGGGGGAGAAGGTGATTATGAACTTGCCATTTTCCCGGGCACATTATATTTCAACCCCGGAGTTGGTGGGGGGGTATTGCTAGGTATGCAGTCTTATGATGATGGTTATACAAGCGGAACTGCTTCGGGCCTGGGATTTTTTGGCAGAGCAGGAATAAGTATTAAATTTTATTTCTCAGATAATGAAGGGCCTCAGGCCAGATTGGGGGTTGGTTATAATTTAAGCACTTCAGCAAGCGAATGGGAGGATGATGACATCGATAGGACGGCAGATGTGAAATATGATAGGGTAAATATATCCGGACCGGCGGTCTATTTAAACATAAATTTTTAACCACAAGATCTCTTTATTCCCTTTCTGAGCTTAAAAAAATTATTAAGTTGTTTTTTATCTGACAAATTAAGTTTCGAAGGAGGTGAAGTATTTGAAGCGACAAAAAAGGGCACTTATTTTTCTGGCATTTTCTGTTGTTTTTATTATATTGGCCGGAATTTTACCGGGTCTTTTGGGCTTTAATTACTGTCAGCTCAGTTATTTTCAGGCTCTGCAGGCCAGGGAAATTTTTGAAACTGAAGCTGAGGGTTTTAGCACTATTCAGGATGGTGATATAGCCAGGGCCAGGAACATGGCTTTAGAGGATGCTCTCCGCAATGCAGTAGAAAAAGCTGTAGGTGTTCATCTGGATAGCGAAACAAAGACAAGAAATTACGAATTGATAGAGGATAATATATATATGAAAAGCCAGGGATATGTCTCCGGCTATGATAAAATTGAAAGCAAAATGGAAGGTGATCAATTTCGAGTAAAAGTTCGGGCGGAAGTTAAAGAGGGCCTGCTGGAAGATGATTTAGAGGCACTGGAATTGACCATTCATAGAGCAGGTGACCCTAGAGTAATGGTGATAGTGGAGGAAGAGCATGGATGGGGAAAGGTTGATAGTCCAGCTGCTGAGATCGCGATTCTGGATCAGCTGCAGGAAGTTAATTTCCGAACTGTTGATCCAGATACAATTGATGAGATAAGGGATAAAGAAGCGGTTAGGGGCGCTCTTAAGGGAAATGAAGAAGCATACAAACAGCTTGAAGCTGAGTTTGATGTGGATGTTATGGTTCTGGGAAATGCCCTCAGTGTTAAGGCCGAAGAAAAAGAAGGTTTTATCATAAATAATGCTAACCTGGATATAAGAGTAGTTGAAGCTGATACAGGAGAAATTATAACTACCGAAAGAGTGGAAGAAAACGCCATGCATGTAACCAAAGAAACTGCTTCCCGGCAGGCTTTAGCTGCGGCCGGGGAAAAAGCAGGGAACATCCTGGCATCGGAAATACCCCGTGAGATTGGAGATACTGAACGCAGTGTGCAGCTTCACATTGAGGGAATAACTTTTGATGATTTTGGTTCTCTTTTACAGGAAATGGAGGATTTTCACCTGGTTGATGCGGTTTACGAAAGGGAATTCATAGAGGGTGAATTTGCTCGCATTGATGTGGATACACAACTGTCACCCTTTGATCTGGCCAGTGAAATTGAGAGCTGGGAGATTGGAACATTAGAAGTATCTGGAATTTCAGGAAGCAAAATTGAAATGAGCGGAAATTAAAGCTGCAAAATTGATGTTTTTGGCGATGAGATATACATAAAAAATAATTATCCTGACCTTACTCCAGGGGTCTTAGATATGCAAAATATCAATGAACTATAAAACAGAAGAGAAAAGAATGAGGTTCAAAACAAATAACAAATAAAATTAAAGAATAAGCCCAGCAGCTAGCAGTAAAATGAACCAACTGCTATTTTGGCTGCTGGGAATTTGTGTTTCTATTTTAGATACTCCTCCGCTTTCAGGCTTAAATCTGTCCTCATCACTGATACCTAAATTCGATGATCCTATTTTCATCTATAAGTCAACGCTAAACCAGCTTTCTCCAAATCCAGCATCCCGCATAAAAACAATATCGGGCTCATCTCCCTCTGCAATCTTAAAGTAGACCCAGCCGCTGTGTTCTTCTCCCATCTTAACCTCAGCGCCGAGCTTCTCCCTTTCGAGCTCAACAGCTCTTCCGCTCTGCTCATAGACCGATCCCTCCTCGCTTACAGCTTCAAAAAAGAAGGGCTCAAGTGCGATGGAAGCTTCCTCCACGAATGGCGGCAGATCTTTATCCAGAAGTTTAAAGGAAAAACGGGTCAGTATGTATTCCTCTCCCGGATCGGGTTCGGGCCGGAAAAGTGTCTCCTCATCAATTATATTCCAGGCTTCTTCCCCGCGGATTACCTCTTCCAGGGTGAGTTCATATTTCACTCCACCAAAGAGGTGGTGATCTCTTACCTCCTTGCCTATCTCTTCGCCCACTTCAGCCGGATTTTCCCTGGTTGCCCTTTCCTCAAATACAGCCTTTACATATCTATCATCGCTCATCGTCACAGAAACCTCTCTGGCCTGAGGATCTTCAATATCGCCCTCCCAGCGCAGAAATTTCCATCCCCTGGTCGGCTTCCTTTCGATTGTTATGGTTCTCTCCTTTTCCGGCGAGTGAGGATATGTTCCTGGAGAAGGTGAAATGTTCCCCTCGCCTTCCATCTCTATGGTAAGTATGTTGCTTTCCAGGGCCGCGTCTGCCTCATTTAATGCGGGAAGAGCAAAAATCAAGATCAATCCAGAGATTGTTACAATCATAACCGCCACAGCAAACAGCCCCGGAACTCCTCTGAGAAATGATTTTGTTATCTTCTCTTCTGAATGACCCCGCATTATTTATCCTCCTCTTCCGTATTCTCTTCCTTTGTAGCCTCAATCTGTTTTTCAGCCTCTTCCAGCAGACTGTTCAGTGCCTTTGAAAATTTTTCCGGTTCTTTTTCTATTATCTCTCCCAGAGCGGAGGTGAGAAAAAATAAATCCATTCTATCCCATACCGCCATCGACTCCGCCAGCAGATCAGCCTGTTCCTTTTCCATTCCCATCCTGTAAGCTCTTTCCAGATATTCAAGCAGATCCATCAGGTCACCCGGCATGAGGTTTTGCTCCCTGACTGTTTTCCGAATCTCCTCGTTTAACCTCTCAGAAATCTCCCTCTCTACGGCCAGCTCCGCAAAGTATTCATCGATAAAATCCTCTGGCTCTTCCGCACATACCTGCGCGGAGAATACAAAAAGGAACAGAAAAAGGAACATAATAGCCGCAGCCAGTAAAATCAGAAAACCAGAAGCATTTTTTGCGGGAATATTTACCACCCCATCGGCCGATTTTTCCCGACGCATTTATTTACTTCCCCCTCTCTAAGTAAATAATTTCTTTCCACTAAATAATGGAAATATTCTTTTATAATATTCAAGGCATAATACAATTTTCCTGCAGGACCGATGAAGAGGGCTGGGGCGTTTATCGCTTCACCTTCGAATGATAAGCCTCGCTAAAATCTCAGCAAAAAGTCCCTGCAAAAATATCTATCCCCGGGCCAGCTGCCTTCCGGCCCGGGGATCTTATATTTTCTA
>CAZVZM010000078.1:0-8109 GCA_964630835.1 uncultured Halanaerobiaceae bacterium | reverse complement strand
TTCTCTACGGAGGTTACGACCTCACCGATGAGGTTCTGGAACAGGTGGGGGCCGAGTAGTTTTAAAAGTTAATTTGTAAACCACATGAATATGATCCGGGTTTCGAGAAATTTCTGGTGTCACTTCGTCTCAGGCCTTCCAGTGATAAGCATTGAAGTGATGAGCATTAAAGCAATTGATTTTGAGAGAGTCTGCAACAGCTGCGGAAGCTCTTACTGTAAGGGGAGGGGAGTTTTGTGTATGACCTGGACTGGCTTACAGCATTAATCAAATACAGCCTCTTTTCTCTGGCCCTGGCCGCCCTCATTTTTGGCGGGCTGCTGGTGGTTATCTATCTGCAGGGAACAGCTGTGGAAATTGCCGATCCGGAATGGGAAATATCTCCCCGGGGTGTAATGGTTGAGGCTTCTTCCCTTCGGGATGATTTTGAGGAGGGGCGGCAGGAAAATTTTACAGGACTGCAGGAGAGCCAGGAACTTCTGAGCGGTGTCTTTTCCGGTGAAAGCCTCAGCGATAAAAAAAAGTCGATGATCAATACCCGCCGCGATTTTTTTCTTAAAGAGAGTCAGGCCAGGCTGCAGCAGCTTTCCCATAAGTATGAGCATGAACTCGAAATCTATAGGGAAAAAGAACTCTCAGAAGCCAGGGCAGCAGCAGAGCAAAAGGAGCGGGAGATTGAAGAGAAGATGCAGGAGCTGGCGGTGGAGATAGATGAGAGGGAACTGGAGATGCTGCAGGAGTACCGTCAGGAAATCGGGCAACATTATCGGGAGGAACTCATGAATCTTCGCCTCAAAAAGAGGGTTTTAGATCTTTCCGGGCCCAGGAAGGCGGAAATTGATCTTCGCATTGAAGAACTTGAGGAGGAGATAGATGTGAGAATGGCCGAGGTAAGAGATCAGTTCGAGGCCAGGATAAGGCAGGAAATGATGCGGAGGTCCGCCCGGCTGCAGCACGAACTGGATGTTTTTGTCAGGAGAAGAATGGCCCTGGCGCAAAGCAACATTTCCCGGCGCAAAGAGTCGATTGAGGAAGTTATTTCCAGTTTTGAAGATTCTGAGGAGGAGCGTCTGGAGGAATATCTGGGTGACTACTCCCGCCGGGTTAAAGATGAACTTTCAGAACTTGAGGAAAGGTATCGGCACTTTTCGGATTGAGGAGGCCTGGTTATAGATGGAGAAATATCTGGCATTTATGCTGCTCTTAACTCTGTTAATAGTATCCGGCGGCTGCGAGAGACCGCCCAAATATCGGGTGGCCGAGGTGGATATCTCCAGGCTGGTCGAGGTGAGCGAGGCTGCCGGGAAACTGCAGGCAGAGGCTGAACGCAGAGGAAGTGAGCTTGAGGACTATTACCGGCAGCTGGATCTGGCCGGACCGGAAACTGAAGACCAGGCAGAGGTTTATCGCCAGTACGAGGAGGAAATTGAAGAATATCAGCAGAGGCTCTATGATAAAATAGAAGAGGCTTTGAGCCGACTGGAAGAGGAGAATGAATATGACGCAGTTATTTCTGCGGAATCCGCCTATATAGTTCAGGATGATATAACTGAAGAGGTGGCAGAAAAAATAGATAATCTCAATTCAGAAGAGGATTAGTCCAGGAGAGAACAGGAGCTGAATATTTTGCAGAGAAAACAGAGGATAGAAACAATAGAGGCCAGAAAAATAGCCGATGAAGTCGGGGGCAAACTGGAAGCTGATCCGCATAGAGAAATTAAACAAACCCGCGGTGCCGCGGCAGCGGGCCCTCATTCTCTTACGTATGCTGAAGATGAGAAATTTTTAGAACAGGCCATTCAGAGAGAAGCCGGCCTTATTTTAATGCCTGAGGATCTTTACAGCACCGGCTGCTTTGACGGGGGAGATATTCCGGCAGTTTTAGTGGAAGAACCGAGGCTGGCCTATGCAAAAGCTGGCAGCCTCTTTTTCGATGATAGATATTATAACCCGGGAGTTTCTGATGATGCCAAAATTAGCGATCAGGCCGAATTAGGAGAAGAGGTTTCTATTCATGCGGGGGCGGTAATTAGCGGTGAAGTCCGAATAGCTGAGGGATCTCGTATTGCCCCTGGATGTGTCCTTGCCGGAGAGGTGGATATAGGAAAAAATTGCCTTCTGCATCCGGGAGTTAAACTTCTGCCCGGCACCAGACTTGGAGACCGGGTGGAGATTCAGTCCGGAGCCGTTATTGGCAGCGATGGTTTTGGATACGCAAGCGATGAGGAAGGTCATCACAGGATACCACAGCAGGGAAGAGTTGTTATTGAAGATGATGTGGAGATAGGCGCTCTGACAGCTGTGGATAGGGCGGCAGAGGGCGAGACGCGAATAGGTGCGGGAAGTAAAATTGATAATCTTGTGCAGATCTCCCATAATGTTATCATAGATTCTGCAGCTTTGATCGCCGGGCAAAGCGGTATTGCCGGGAGCACCAGTCTTGGTGCCCGGGTTACTATGGCCGGCCAGGCAGGGGTAGAAGATCATCTGGACCTGGGGGATGATGTTATAATCACCGGCAAAGCCAAAGTGAGCAAGGATCTGCCGGAATCCGGTATGTACTCCGGTATCCCCGCACAGCCCCACAGAGAGTATCTCACCCGGGAAGCTATGCGGCGGAAATTGCCCCGAATGCGGGAAAAGCTTAATGAACTCAGGCAGGAGGTAAATGAGCTCAGGAAAGAAATTGGCACCGTCGATGATTGAAATAATAGAAATTTAGATGATGTGTTCTAATATATTGTATCCTGGATAAGCAAGTAATTTATTAATCAGCTCAGCAGGCAAAGGAGGCCGCAGGTGGTGAAAAATAAATCGCTATTTTCTGACTGCAATTTTTTTAAGATTTTTTCTGCAACCGCTGGACTTTTAATAATTACCTTTTTTATCATTTCTGTACCGGTTGAAGCTCTGGCATCTCCGGAAGAACCTGGAGCTTTGAGGCAGGGTGAGCTGGTCTCAGTACCCACAGGAACGGTGATGAATTATCGGGGAAGAGTGGGGGCTGATTATACAGGTGATAGGAGTCGGGTTTTTGGTGTATTTAATGTAGATGAATTTTTAGAGATGGGAGGACAGGTAGAAGGGGAGGAGCTGGGAGTGCTTATTAAAGCCAGGCTGCTACAAGAAACCCGGCAAATTCCCGCTATTTCTGCTGGCATATGGGGAACTTCTCCCTATATTGCTGTGAGTAAATATATGGGGGCCAATATCGGGCTTCACTTTGGCATAAAAGATATCGATTTGAGCAGCAGCTATATTGGAATGAATGCTGTTTTAAACTCTGAAATCGAGGGGATTGCATATATTGATGAGCATGAGGGCCGTTTTCCCCGCACAAATTTAATGCTGGAGTTTACCGCCAGTGAGCTGAATGTGGGGGTGCGTTCCCTGCTTGCTCCAGAGCTGGCCGTGGAAGCAGGCATTATCGATCTGGATGAGTTTAGAGGAGGACTTTCCTTTAATTTTTAAGATTTATTTCCCGTAAATCTTGAAAATTACCTGGATATTTCAGAGCAGAGAGGAAGTAAATATGAGAAATTTTAGGATACCTCTGATGGACAGATATATATTTAAGGAAGTTGCCCGCCCCTATCTTATTGGAGTATTAATAATTACAATTGTTATGCTCAGCAATTTCCTCTATCAGGTGGCGGACATGATTATAATGCAGGATGTGCCCATCGATACTGTGCTGGAACTTTTGCTCTATCAAATGCCTGAGATAATTGTGGAGACTTTTCCCGTGGCAGTTTTATTTGCCATTATGTCGGGCATTGGGCGTCTAAATCGGGAAAGGGAGATCACCGCCCTGAGAATGGGAGGCTTCAGCATTTATCGACTGGTTATACCTCTGATCATTTTTGGGATTATGATCAGCGGTTTAACCTATTTTCTCAATGAAAATGTGGTGCCCTGGACCAATCATCGGGCTCGAAATATCATCAGGGAGGCGGCCCTGCAGGATGTCATGCCCCAGGTGAGAGAGGAAGTCTTTTTTGAGGGCCCGGATAAGAGAATGTTTTACGTTGATTCCTATGATGAGGAAAATCGGCTGCTGGAAAATGTGATCATATATGACAGGCAGGCCGGAGGAGATTTTCCGGAGATGATCACCGCCACCACAGGTGAGATCAGCGGTCAGGACTGGATTTTGCGCGGGGGACATGTGCACAGGTACGATGATGAAGGGCGTCTGGAACTGGGGGCTGAATTTGAAAAGATGGAGTTTACTGTGGAGGAGGATATGGATCAATTTCTGGCCCGCCAGCGCACACCCGACGAAATGAGCCGGGAGGAACTCAGAGAAGAAATAGAGCTGTTTCAGCGCAGCGGGATAGATGTTACCTCCCTGCTTGTTGACTATCACATGAAGATAGCCCTGCCTTTTACATCGCTGGTCTTTGTGCTTATCGGGACCCCTCTCAGCCTTGGCAATAAGGACAGCCGGGCTCTGAATCTGGGGCTTACGGTGGTAATTATTTTTGCATATTATGTGATAGTTTCCTTTGCTCGCTCCTTTGGACGCAATCATATGGTGCATCCCATCACTGCTGCCTGGCTTCCCCATATTATTTTTACATTTTTAGGGATTTTACTGATAATATTCCGGGAAAAATGGACTCTCTTTTTGAGCAGGTTGATGTCCAAAATCATGGTTTTTGTCCCGATTTTTTTCCTGAGCCTTTCCCTTTTATTTAGTGCCGGTGTGCAGGCAGATGATTTTGTCGTGCATGGAGACGATTTCTACTATGATTCAGTGACCGGGGAAGCTCGCCTGACAGGTGATGTGCATGGGGAATTTATGGCCTTTAACTTTATTGCCGATGAGATCACCGTGGTGGGAGAGGAGGGTCAGGAGGAAATTTTCCGTGAGGACAGCGATATAGAGATGTGGGAGAGTCAGCTGACGGGCTGTGATTTTGATAAGCCTCACTATTATTTTTCATCTCCGCATCTCACCATATACCCGGGAGATAGAATAATTGGTCGACACGTGGTCTTCTGGGAGCTGGACGGCCGGCTCCCGCTTTTTTATTGGCCTTATCTGGTAATTTACCTGGATGAACGGGAACAGAGATTGCTGCCTGATGTGGGATTTCACACCGATAGAGGTTTTTTTCTCCGCAGCCGGTATCGTTATCTTCTGGCGGGAGCCTATCCCGGAGCACTGCTGCTCGACTACTACACTCGTTCGGGGCCGGGTATAGGATTTGAACAGGATATTCCTCTGCCCGGAGCTGAGCAGGACCCGCGGTTGAGTTTTTATTATCAGGAGGATCACGAGGATTTAGGAATTTATGATTATAAAATGGAGCTTGAACACAGGGAGGATGGTGAGGTCTGGGAGAGCGACACCTGGCTGGAATACTTTTCCTATTCCGAATACAGCCTGCTTGAGGGCAAAATAGATATTCGGGGAGGCCCTGAAAATCACTATCTGCGGGCTGAGGGCGATGTTTTCCGGGAACATTATTTTGATGAGGATGCTGCTGAAGAGGATGAAACCCGCCTTTCCACCGATGTAGTTTACACAACAAATTTGAGGGATGAGGTGGATCTGACGCTTGAGTACGATCAGGACATAGAACCCCGGGAGGAAGAAGTGCTCCAGAGGTGGAGCGGAAAATTTGAACTGGACCGCAGCGGCGACCTGTATGATACCAGCTTTATTTTAGAGAGAGATGAGCCTGAGCTTCCCGAGCCGGAAGATGAGGATGAAGATGACGAAGATAGGGATGATAATGATGAGGATGAAGTGGAGGAAACGGTGAGCTTCATGCGTCTGCCCGAGCTCAATGTTGATTTTCATATACCGGGTGAGCTGGACGGGGAAACAGGCCTGGGGAGATATTACGAGGATGAGAGCGAGATCTGGGCTCTTCGCTGGAGCAATGAGATGGATTATGGCTATTCGCGCAGCCTTCCCGGCCCTTTTTCCTTTTCTTTAGACCAGATGTTTACGACCGATGCCTACCATATTCTGGAGGATGAGGAGGCTGAAACTTTCTGGCAGCAGGCCCGCCTGGGGCATGAATCCAGCATTTCCCTGCTTTCTTCACCCTGGAGGGGAGCAGATGCAGAGATAGAGCATCGGTATCAGGGTCTGGATGGAAAATCTCCCTTTGAGTTTGATGAGATGGAAAGAAGGAATGAGTTTGCAGGTGAGTTTGTGCAGGAGATTGGGCCCCTGGAATCAGGAGTTTCCAGCGGTTATGATCTGTTGAATGATGAATATCTCGATCTGGAGCTGGAAAATACACTGATACCTCTGGCGGGCCTCACCTTTACTGCCGATACATATTATGATCTCAATGAGGAATTTTGGGGAGATCTGGATTTGTCCTCGGAGCTGGATAGGGAGCCCTATTATTTTCTGGCGGAGGCTGATTATGACCTTGATGCCGCCAGCTGGGGTTTTCTTGATCTGGAAGGAGGTTTAACTCCGGGAAACTGGTATTTGGGTGCTGAGACCACCTACGATATTGCCGAAGCCACCTGGGGTGATCTGGATCTGGAGATGGAATATGAGAGGGAGCCCATGTCAATTTCGGCGGAGACCAGTTATGATCTGGATGAGGGTATCTGGAATACGCTAAATATGGAGGGAAGATATGAAGATGACATCTGGCTGGTCAAAAATGAGCTGGAATTTGATATTGACGAATTTGAGCCTGACTATCTCGATGGTGAGATAAAATATAGCCTCGAGGATCACCTGAGTTTTGGCATAGAAAGTACATATGATTTTCAGGAGGGGAAACTCGAGAGAGCTGCTGCGGAAATACGCCGCCACTTTCACTGCAGATCACTGGCATTTAGCTATGATCATGTGGAGGGGGAGTTTCTGGTTGAATACAGCCTGGATATCTTTCCCGGCCAGCCGATTTCAGTCGGGCGCGATGATGAACAGCCCTTCCTGTTTGACGTGGGCAATGGCATAGAAATTGAGGAGGATTAATGCCGGAATATATCGACAGGAATTACCGGTGTATCAGTAAATGTTAATTTTAAGGAACCGAATAAAAATGCAAAAGCAGCATCAGAATGATATAATGCTGATAGGGCAACATATAAATATCTATGAAGAGAAAACTGGAGGTGGTAAAATGCCAGCTGGAACCGACAAAATAAAGATATCGTATTTAAGCCGGCTTATCATCTCTGCTCTCATGGTGATGGTGCTGATATCGGCGCTGGGCCATGATGTGCGGGCGGAGAACGAAGCGGACACCATGCAGATACAGTCCGGAGTGCTGGAATATGAGGAAGATTTTATCGAGGTAAGCGAGGGTGTTACCATTTACTGGGATGAGTATCAGGTCGATTCGGAATGGGCGGAGATAGATCAGGCCGAGGACAGGGCGGAGTTTTTTGAAAACGTCGTTCTATATTTTGAAGATGGCAGCGTGGAAAGCAGTGAGATGATTGCTCATCTGGAAGAGGATCGATTTGTATTTACCGGGGATGTGGCCATGGAACAGGATCCCGAGGAGGATGAAGCAATGGAGCTCACCGCGGAAAGGCTGGAAATGTTTGGAGAGACCGGCAATTTTGAGGCCCGGGGCGATGTAGAAATAATACATCAGGATCGTGTCATGACCGGAGAAGAGGGAGATTATGATGATGAAGAAGAAATATTCTATCTGCGGGAAAATGTTGTGATGGAGGAAGCAGGGGGAGACACAATCAGCAGCGATAGAGCAGAGGTTCATCTGGGAGAAGAGGACGCATTTTATGCGGAAGGAAATGTGGAGATAGAGATGGATATGTAGTTTTCCCGGAAAGGAGCTGCGGGAGAATATTATGCATCAGCACACCGTAAAAGGAAAATTTACACTGGAAGGAAAAGGACTTCACAGCGGGAAAAAATCCCTTCTCAGGATCGGGTCGGCGGAGCCAAATTCGGGAATTATATTTCAGCGCTCTGACCTGAGCAAAACCCCCCGGATAAAGGCACACCCGGAAAATGTGATATCTACTCGCAGATCTATAGATCTGGGAGTGGATGGGGATACACTGGTGGGTTCGGTCGAACATTTTCTGGCCGCCTGCGCGGGTCTGAACATTCATAATCTGCTTGTGGACATCTCCGGCCCGGAAATTCCT
>CAZVZM010000077.1:0-8535 GCA_964630835.1 uncultured Halanaerobiaceae bacterium | reverse complement strand
TTCATTGTGAGCGGAGCCTCATAGCTTCCTCCAGCAACTGATGTGGAGAAGAACCGAATTTTAATCAGAATCACTCACAGCAATTTCCCTCATGGTCGTGAGGACACTCCTCTTCAACTTCGATATGCTCCTGAATATGGCCGAGCATTTCGGCCAGCTCTTCAAATTTTCCCTGGCGAACGCGATAATGCACCCAGTAGCTTCGCTTCTCTCCTTCAACCAGGCCGGCTTCTCGCATTGACTTTAAGTGCTGGGAAACGGCCGCCTCAGAGAGATCGAGCCTGTGAGCAAGTGCCCTAACACAGTAATTTTCCTGCTCCAGGAGCACGATTATTTTTAGGCGGGTCTCATCCGCTAAAGCTTTGAGAGCGGGTAGAAGCTCCACTTTATATTTCACCTCACCGGATTGCAAATTTTATTCTAAACCCATGTAAATATGATTTACACTTAACTTAATTAGATTATAATACACTTAAATAGTTTTGTCAAAAAGGATTTTCACTTTAAATGTTGAATGAATAATTAACAACATAATTTTATTATCATAATTTCGGGAGGAAAAATCAATGCATAAACTTAAAAATCATTTTAATTTCGCAGTACCGGTTATCATAATTTCTTTAGGACTGATAGGACTTCTGGGAGCAGGAATGATTTTCTCCTATCCGGCATATGCCGATGACACAGAAAATAATAATGCTTTAGAGGCGGAAGAGGAGCAAAAAAACGATTTTGATGATATTAATTTTTATAAGTATGAATCTTATGATTTCACCATCCACTATCCGGACGACTGGGAACTGCAGACGGAAGAAGATCAGCATGGAAAGATCGTTATTTTCAGCAAAGTGCTTGGCGGTTATCCCAATATGAATATAATACAGGAATGGGATGTAGAAATGAGTCTTTCCGAATATATCGATTTCAACCTGGAAGAGCTGCAAGATTTTGAGGGCTTTGAGCTCAAAACAAATGAAGAAGCTAAGCTGGACAGTGTAAACGCCCGCATGCTGGAGTATATCCATGATGAAATGTATACAACTTTGCGCCAGCGGCAATTTTTAACCGTTCATGAAGGAGATGCTTATGTTTTAACCTATACAGATATGGCGGGTAATTTTTCAGATGATATAAATCTTTTCAATCATATTGTGGAAAATAAATTTGAGTTTGAAAGTGGAGAGTAATATCACTCAGAAATTGAAGGGTTGAGAAATGAAGCTATATATGTGGAAAGTAAAAGAAAAATTTCATTGTTAACGAAGCCCTGCTTATTAAAAAACAAGCATCAATTTAAAATTTGTCGATAGTCGAAAATAATTTAGCTCGATAGTAATTTAGAATCGAATTTAGCTGCAAAAAAACCGACCGGTATTTTAAAATCACCGGTCGGTTTTATTAATTTATTGCCTGTTACATAGTGGTCATTTTTTCAAATTGTTTATCTCTGTCTTTCTGCAGGTCACGCAATGGAGCAGCTAAAGAGGTATAATTATTTAGAAGCAGATTGACAATTTCGCCATCAAGATTATTTTCTTCGGCTTCAGAATTCATGATCCTTTCCACTTCAGGGCGCGACATACTGTCCCGATAGGGGCGGGGCTCCGCCAGGGCCACAAAAACATCAGACGCCGCCAGAACCCGGGCCGGCGTAGAAAGCTCCTCACCATCCAGGCCAAAAGGATAGCCATTTCCTCTCAATCTCTCATGATGACTGCCAGCCCATTCAGCAATATGTTCAAGCGCGGGGATGGTCTTTAATACCTGGTAACTGTAAAAAACATGTTTTTTCATAATGCTGTATTCTTCATCTGTGAGCTCATCGTCTTTATTTATTATCTCCGGGGGAACTGCCAGCTTTCCCAGATCATGGAAAAAACCAGTTATCCTCAAATGTAATTTCATTTCCTCACTCCATCCCAGCAAATCTCCTATTCTTTCTGCAGTTCCGGCCACTCCCAGAGAATGGGTGGTGGTAAATTTGCTGCGGTAATCAATGACCTGACTGTAAAACTTGCCCAGCTCCAGAGTCTGCTGCTCTTCCATTATATTTTCTCTTTCTGTCAGAAACTCTTTTACCTGCCTCTGCAAAAGGGTGTCATCGACCAGGGAAAACCAGAAATGCTCTGATTGTTCTCTCAGCAAATCGATAAATTCCGGGTTAAATGTGGAGGGAGTTTGAGCTTCTAACTTCTGTAAGACTGTATCGCGCTGATTTAAAATTTCTTCTTCATCATCCACAAGAAGAGAAATTCTATCACAGAAATGAACCAGATGAGCTGCCAGAGGCACCTTTTGTCCTGAGGCAGTAAAATCGGAATCTGCTTTTCCTGCCCTGCGATCATTCTCCCAGGGTTGATGATGATATCTGATAATATCTTCAATCTCTTCGTAAATGGGAAGTTGAGAAACAAGACGGGCTCCAATTTCAGCGTGGCGTGTGTGTTGAAATTCTGACTGCAGCAGAACAAATTTATCCTTCTGAGAAAACATACCTATATCGTGAAGCATGGCGGCAATCACCACTGTTTTTCTCTCTCCGGCATCCCAGTCCAGAGCCCGGGAAAGATGCTGGCAGCCATGTGCGACCTGAAGATGATGATTGGCCACACTTTTTTTGATAATTCTGGTTATCCCCGAAATGTTGAGCAGAAGATGGTGAAGGGGAAAAGAAATTTTGGGAACATTCATAAAAGTATTTTCTGTCATACTTCCACTACCCCCTTGATCATATTTGGCATATACGAGTTCCTGCCAAATTTGATGAATATTAACAGGCCAAAGCATTCACATAATGTCTGTTAAAAAAATGAATACCAGCAGCCATGACAGTATAAATTCAAATATATCAAAAATATTATATAAATGCAATAAGATCAATAAGGTTAATAAAAATTCCAGCCATGACCTTATGAAGACACGGCTGGAACTCATAACCAGTTACTCCAAAGAAATATAAATTTATATGAGCTAATCTTAAAGCAGAAATTTCCCGGCAGGAGCAGAAGTGTCTTTTCTATTTTTATTTAAAGTTTTTTAACTTTTATTCGGGCAGGAACTCCGTTCAATTCAAATTCCTCTCCGTCTTCCATCTCTTCCACAGATATAATTTCATCAGCCAGAGTTTCTTCACTTATATAATCGTGAAATTCCTTAACGGCTCTGTCCACCTCTTCCTCGCTGGAGTAGGTTATTTTGATGCGATCGAGAACATCAAAATCGTGCTCCTTGCGGAGAGTCTGCACGCGGGAGATAAATTCACGGGCGTATCCTTCTGCTCTCAGCTCGGGGGTGAGCTCCGTTTCCAGGACGATAAATTCATTCTCTTCCATACCCACCGAATATCCCTCGCGGCTGCTGATATTTATAATTACTTCCTCCTCTGTGAAAGAAAACTTCTCTCCATCCAGGTCCACGGTGAGCTCTTCCCCGGCCTCAAGCCTTTTGGCAGTTTTGCGGGCTTCCATCTCTTCCAGCCTGGATGCGAAGGTCTTCACCTTATCCCGGAGCTGCGGACCGACAATTTCGAAGTTAGGCTTAACCTCATATTCCATAAATCGAGATGGATCATCGGTAAATTCAACCTCTTTAACATTAAGCTCTTCCTTAAGCAGGGGAACGAGCTCAGAAATTTTATCGCTGTGTTCGGCAGATATAAAAACGCGAGAAATAGGCTGTCTGACCTTCAACTCTTCAGCCTCGCGGGCGGCGCGACCCATCGTAACCAGTCTGCCTACAAGTCCCATTCTTTCCTCAAGATCTTCATCTATAAATTCTTTGTCTGCCTCAGGATAATCCTGGAGGTGTACGGACTCAGAACCGGTTAAACTCCGGTGTAAATCCTCCGATAAAAAGGGCGCAAAGGGAGCTATCAGGCGGGCCAGCCCTTCCAGGACTTCATAAGTGGTGAGATACACAGATTTTTTGTCCCGGTCCAGATCCTCAGCCCAGAAGCGGCGGCGGCAGCGGCGGATATACCAGTTGGAGAGATCCTCATCGATAAAATCCTGTATTGCTCTGACGGCATTGGTGAGATGGTACTCCGACATCTGCTCCACAACTTCCTGCACTGTGCTGTGATAGCGGGAGAGAACCCAGCGATCAATTCTATTTCTTTCCTCTACAGGGACAGTAAAATCTCGCGGATCCACATCATCGGTGCCGGCGTATAACTGGAAGAAATAGTAAACATTCTTCAATGTCCTGTAAAACTTGCTGTCTATCTCCTGCATTCCTTCCTCATCAAATCTGGTTGGAGTCCAGGGCGGCGATACCTGCAGAAGATACCAGCGCAGCACATCGGCCCCGTATTTATCAAACATATTGAAAGGATCGACAGTATTACCCCGGGATTTTGACATCTTTTTACCCTCTGCATCCAGGATCAGATCATTGACCAGCACTCGCTCGTAGGGGGATTCACCTGTTACAAAGGATGAAATAGCAATGAGCGAATAAAACCAGCCCCGGGTCTGGTCTATTCCCTCGCAGATAAAATCCGCCGGGAACTGCTCATCGAAAAGCTCCTCATTTTCAAAGGGATAGTGATACTGAGCAAAGGGCATTGACCCGCTGTCAAACCAGCAGTCGATAACCTCTTCCACCCTTTCCATTTCCCCGCTGCACTGCGGGCATTCAAGTTTAACCTCATCCACAAAGGGACGGTGGAGTTCTAAATCCTCCGGCACTTCGTTCACTGCATTCTCTCTGAGTTCTTCGCGGGAGCTGACCGAGGTCAGTTCACCGCAGTCACATTCCCAGATATTGAGAGGAGTCCCCCAAAAACGATTGCGTGAGATGGCCCAGTCCTTGAGATTATCGAGCCAGTTACCAAATCTTTTCTCTCCCACAAAGTCGGGATACCAGTCAACTCCATTGTTATTCTCTATCAGCCGATCTTTTATTCTGGTCATCTCTATATACCAGCTGCCACGGGCATAGTAAAGCAGAGGAGTATCGCAGCGCCAGCAGTGTGGATAGTTATGATCCACTTTTTGAGAGCGAACCAGTTTTTCATTTTCGATCAACCAGTCCACTATATCTTCATTGGCATCCATGACAAACTGGCCTTCCCAGGGAGTACTCGTGTATTTGCCATCCTCATCCACCGGCTGCAGGACGGGAAGATTGTATTTGCGGCCGGTTTTATAATCCTCCTCACCGAAGGCTGGGGCGCTGTGGACAATTCCTGTTCCCTCTTCGGCAGTTACATAATCTCCCAGTGTAACATAAAATGCCTCTTTATCTGATTTAACCTCCACAAAGGGCATTAGCTGTTCATATTCGATGCCCTCCAGCTCTTCCCCCCTTACTCTGTCCAGAACCTCATAATCATCGACAAATACATCTTCGGCCCGATTTTCCTCAATATAATATACATCATCTTTATAGCGTGCTTTTACGTAGGTTTTATCGGGATGAACTGTCAGGGTCACATTGGCGGCCAGAGTCCAGGGAGTTGTCGTCCAGATGAGAAAGTATTCGTCCTTATCTTTGCGTTTAATCCTGACATAAACACTGTTGCTTGTAATCTCCTCATATCCCTGAGCCACCTCGTGAGAGGCAAGACCGGTTCCACAGCGGGCGCAGTAGGGAAGAATTTTATGGCCTTTATAAATAAAATCCTCCTGGAAAAACTGATCTAAAATCCACCAGACAGATTCGATATAATCATTGCTCAGAGTAATATAGGGATCATCCATATCTATTAAATATCCCATGCGCTCGGTCATCTCTCGCCACTGCTCTTCATATTCAAATACGGACTCGCGGCACCTCTCATTAAATTTATCGATGCCGTACTCTTCGATCTCCTGCCTGCTGTTAAGGTCAAGCTCCTTTTCTACTTCAATTTCCACGGGAAGTCCATGTGTGTCCCAGCCCGCTTTGCGGCGGACCATATAACCCTGCATCGTCTGATATCGACAGACCGTATCTTTCAGAGTGCGGGCAATTACGTGATGAATGCCGGGGCGGCCGTTGGCAGTGGGCGGCCCCTCATAAAAAACATAGGGTTCACTGTCACTGCGAAGATCCACGCATTTCTGCAGAAGATTCATTTCCTGCCATTCATCTGCTAACTCTCTCTCGCGATCACCGGGATTTTTATCCGGCAGTTCCGGGAAAACTGACATCTGTAAAAATCACCTCTCCTAAACTATAATTTTTTTATTCTCCTCCAATAACCGCTCCTTTTTAGCAAGCTACTATATATGCTGGAAAGTCATAATTACTTAACACTATTTTTTTAGAAATTATAAATTTTATGGGAAGCTATAAGGAGCTATAAGAGGAAGTGATACTTGAAGTTTCTCGAAACCCCTTTCATCTCAGTGGCCAAAAAAATCGTGTTCATGGCTTTTAAAGTATATTTTGGTGTGCAAATATAAAAACCCGAGCCTTTAAGGCTCAGGACGACAATTAACCGCGGTACCACCTGAGATTGCAGCCCTCGAATGACCAATGACCAAAAATTTGCCTGCCATGTGAGAGCCAGGCCGGGCCCCTGATCACTTCGATGGATGCCGCTCAGACCATTAACGCTGGCTCACGCAGCCTTCTACTTACCTATTTCAGCCGCCGGCAAAATGAAATATTATATCCTGAAGCGGCAGAAAAAGTTCGAAGGCCGGGCTCCGGGGTGATCTTCATCCAGAGCTTCCAGAAATCCTTGCAGCCGGGGGATTTCCTCTCTGCGGGAAACTTCTGAATTACTATCCCCTTCTAAGCCTTTAAATTTTTTTGTATCTAAAATTCTGTTTACTCCTTTATAATAAGATATTATGGTGTAATTGTCAAGATTAAGGGCTGTGTTTTTGGGGCTATTCTTTGAAATGTTAAATGCACCCGGTTTTTAATTTGAATTGGTCGGATAATAAAGAACTTATTATTTACAGCATATTTTGATCATTTTTTTCGGGTCTTTTAATTGAGTATATTAAAAAAATCTGATAAAATGAGCATGTGATATATATTTATGTATAGGAAAAATTTCATTGTGAACGGAACCTTACAGCTTTCCGTAATAAAAATTATAGAAGTGAGCTTAAAAAAAATTAAAAAACTGAATGTGAGTAAAGGCTTTTTAGGTTAATGCATATATTATAAATTGAGCTGCAGCGCATCTATCCTTTTAAAAAAATCCAAAATCGGGAGCAAGAAATATGGAAATAATACTTCTGCTGGCCCTGCTGGCGGTCCTTTACCAAATATATATTAGGATTATATCTCCCCATCTGCAAAAAGATTCTTCCGATCAGGAAAGATTTGATCTCGCAGGTGAGAACAACTCCTCAGAAGTCAATGAGGACGACCATAGTTTTTCCGGGAGAAAAAAAGGAAAAGTTTTTTCCGGCGGTTCTGGCAGCGCCGAAGATCCCTTCCTTGTGGCCAGCGCCAGCGAGCTCGATCGAATTCGTTTTTACCCCGACAGCTGCTTTCGACAGATTGCCAGCATTGATCTGAAAAAATATTCCCGGCAAAAGGAATGGAAACCTATTGGAGGTGAAGGCACCGAATTTAACGGTGAATTTGATGGAGTGGAATATCATATTTCTAACCTATTTCTCGAAATGGAACGGGGAATGTACTGCGGCCTGTTTGGAAATCTGGGAAAACAGGGAATACTGAAAAATATTTCTCTCCACCACACCCTGATTAGCGGCGACACTTTTGTGGGCAGCCTGGTAGGCTGGAGCAGCGGAAAAGTTCGCAAAAGCTATAGCTCCGGAGAAGTTTCCGGCTTCAAAAATGTAGGTGTGCTTGTAGGCAGCAACAGAGGAACCATTGAGCAGTGTTTTGCAGGTGGAGAGGTCTATGGAAGCAGAAATTGCGGGGGACTGGCGGGCTGGAGCGGAGGCAAAATTAAAAATAGCCATGCCAGCTCTGAAGCTGCAGGCAATAAAGATATAGGAGGGCTTGCAGGCAGCAATTACGGGCTTATTGCATGCTGTCATTCAGTTGGAGATGTGCACGGAGAGAAGCGAGCGGGAACACTTGTGGGCTGGAATATTGGTGAAATTAAAGACAGTTTTGCCCGCCGCGGAGCAGCCCCTTACCGCCAGTTTGAGGCAAAACAAAACATCCTTAAATCTCCCCGGCAGATGAAACGCAAAAAGACATTCTCCGGCTGGGATTTTGAAAATATCTGGGAGATTCGCGAGGGGGAAAGTTACCCCTACTTAAAGTTTTAAATTCAAAAATTCTATTCTAAAACCGCTGCTTTGTAAAAATACTCTATATGATGTAAAGTCATAGTTAAATTACACTTTTCATGAAAAGTAATGAATCCCATAGGAAGTTATAAGGCGAAGTGATACTGGAAATTTTTCAAAGCCCTGGTCGGGGGCCAATGGCCAAAAAATTTGTGGCCTCAGCTTAAGATGTGCCGGGTTGAGCGTGAGCTCAGAGAGGAGCTCTCCCGAAGGCAGCACTATTTTGGGCCGAAAACTAAACTGAAGCAGAGGAAAAATTTCATTGTTAGCGGAGCCTTATAGCTTTCATGAATGAGTTCTATAAAAGTGGGAAAATGTCCTA
>CAZVZM010000076.1:4593-8673 GCA_964630835.1 uncultured Halanaerobiaceae bacterium | reverse complement strand
AACAAGCAAAATAAGCAAACTAAAGGCAGAATATATGTTATATACCAAAACAGGATTTAATCAAAAGGAGATTTTTTAGGTTCGGTTCACTCCTGTTCTGCGGGGGGCAGCGCAGGGTCTGTTTTTTTGAGTTTTTTCACTCCCTTTAAGATCTCTCTGAGATTACACACAAAAACCCGCCGGAGGCTGCTTTTTCATGAGCCTCTGACGGGTTTTTGTGTTTTTTCGATATTTATATATGCTCTCTACTCCAGCACTTATGACAGATACTTCTGTTAAGTTATGACCCAAAAAGTGATTGAGGATTTAAACAACAAAAAGGGGAAAATTGCAAAAACCAGCACCCAGGTATGGCTAATTTTTATTAAAGACGGTCAATACCCCCAGTGCAGAGAAAACCTTTCTTCGTCTCTTTTGTCCAGGTATTCACGCACCTGTCTTTCCGATATCATCCATTTTCCATGGAATTTCCTTGCCGACAGCTCACCTTCTTTCAGGAGCTCTCTTATTTCCTCCTCACTTACCTCCAAAACTCCGGCTGCGGTTTGCACGTCAAATAACTTCATGCTAAAAATTCACCCCCCCCACTGCTTCTAAGAGTGTAATGCTGTAATCTTCTTTCAATTGTAGTGGTGATCAATGGTCACAATTTAAAAATTTCTACCTGTGACTCAGAAAATTCTCCTTCTGAGGAATTAAATTATAACACGAAAAATAAATTTTATCAATAAAAATATTCTCGCTAAAATTCACACTAAAGGACGAAAACCCCTCTGGCGACCGCTATGAGAACACTTTTAAAAAATTTGAATTATTTCCAAAAATGATACAGATCTTTGATGGCAAATTTTCATCCTTAACTGTTTAGAGGAAGATATGCCGGTGTATTTAAAGGAATCGGGCTTCTATTACAGAAAATATATACATGAAGAGGTTTTTAGGATTGCTGCCGGTGTCTATTTTATAATGACTGAAGCCGTAGAGACGGCAGGCAGCAGGAGATGAATAAATAGAATGCTTTTGGGAGGAGGAGTTTTTCCGATGCGTCATCTTGAATCATACTTTCAGGAGCATCCCGTTATTGCCGGGGTCAGGAATGAAAATGAGCTTTCTCGAGCTTTGAGAAGTGATGTTATAATGCTTTTTTTGCTGGACGGAGATATATTTAGCATAGATGAAATCTCCCGTCAGGCTAGAGAGCATGATAAGATACTGCTGCTTCATCTTGACCTCATAGAAGGTCTGGCCGGCGATGAAAAGGCTGTTGAATATCTGGCGCGCCGCGAGCTCTGCGATGGGATAGTTTCCACTAAAAGCCGGCTCATTAAGGCTGCAGGCCAGCAGGATCTCATGGCCGTGCAGCGGCTTTTCCTGCTTGACTCTGCCGCTATTGAAAGCGGGAAAAAGCTTATCAAAAATTATAATCCCGATGCTGTGGAGATCCTTCCCGGCATTGCCGCTCCCCATTTTCTGGAAAATGTGAGTCAGAGTTGTCCCGTTATCGGCGGGGGCTTAATCCGCAGCCGGAAGGAGATAGATGAGCTCATCGAACAGGGGGTTTTTGCCATATCCACCAGCAAGGAAAATCTCTGGTATCGCCCGCAGGAGGAAAAAGAATAATTTTTCATTCCGGTCAATTCAACCGGTTAATTCAGCTTTGAGAGGATTTCGTGTATCTCCTCTGAAGCACTCCTGAGTTTCTTAATATCCCGATCGGGGAGCTCGCTCAGATGGGATTTGATCTCCTCCCTTATTTTATACTGCAGCTTTTCCACGGCTTTTTTACCCTCCGTAGAGAGAGTGAGCAGGATGCGCCGCCTGTCCTCGGGATCGGTCTTTCTATCCACATATTCCAGTTCGTAAAGCTCATCCACAGCCCTGCTGCAGTTGGAGCGGTTCATGACCATGCGCTTACTCAGCTGTGAGAGTGTCATCTCGCCTTGATATTTCAAAATAAAAAGAATCCGGCAGAGATTGGGAGTTATATTGAGGTCTTTCATGAAGTCACAGGTATTTATTTTGCGCATCAGGGGAGGATAAATTTCAAGCAGGTTGCGCACAACTATATCGACATTTTCCTCTTCGTTTTTCTCCTCGCAGTCCGTTTTATCCACATTTTCACCTCAATTTCCTTTCTATATTTTTCACATGGTGGTAATGATTGATTTCTGTACAGATTATATCTTAATTTTTACGGCTTGGCAAATATCGGAGTAAGGCAGGGCGCTTGCATTTTCTTCCTGGAAGTCGTATAATTGTTATCAAAAGATAAGCTTCCTGTAAAAGATGTCTTTTTAATCGGGAGTATTTCAGTTTTTTGGCATTCGGGCCTGGCCAGTTTTCGTTTCAGATAAAAACTGCTTCAGGGGGAGCTGTTTTCCTATCTGACATCAATCATTTGAAATCAGCCCGGGCGCTAAAAGCCGGGTTTTTTTATAATAGTCTGCGTAAGAAGATGTAAAAAATTTTATATCGCTGCAAGCCCTTTTTTGTTATACTTGATAAAAAGATAATATGTAATGAACAAATGCTATTTTTAAAAAGGTTTAATACACGCAGGAAGCACAAAGAAATAGTCAATTTCAGGAGGAATAATTTCTTTACTGGATACTAACTATCAATGTGAGAAGGTAATATGAGAAGAGAAAAAAATTGCAGGAGGGAATATAATTGGAAGCAGAGAAACTATCAAAGGATAGTGGGAGATCCATTTCTTTTTTTTATTTGTCGGCGAGGATATTTTTAGTTATATTTCTGGCTGGATTTCTCACACTTTTTCTTATTTCGTCGCCCCTTTTGTCTGCAGAAACAGCTGAGGAAGAGGAGCTATCTCTGGAGAGAGCAGTTCAGCTTATGGAGGAGCACAGCACGGATCTTAAGGTTGCCTATCTGGAAATGGATAATGCGGAAATAGAGCATGAAAAATCCCGGGCTGAGCATATCAGGACTGAATCCCGGCTGCAGAAACTCTCGGCTGAGCTCAGCTATCAGCAATCCCGTCAGCAGTTTCGCTCCACGGCTTTAGGTATCTATCTGGAATTTATGAATGATTATCATCAGCTTAAGCTTCTTGACCGCGAGGTGGAGGCGGCCGGTCGCAATCTGGAGCTGGCAGAGGCTGAACTGCGGGATGTAGAGCAGAAGGTGGAGGCCGGTCACGAAGGGCGCATAGAACTTCTCCGCCAGCAGATGGAGGTCAACAATGCCCGCTTTGAGCTCGAGGAAGCAGAGGAAGATCTCGAGAAAAAGGAGCGGGAGATGCGCTCCACTCTGGAACTGGAGGAGCTGCCTCCGCTGACCTCCGAGCTTGCCCCGGGAGAGGAACCGGAGCTGCCCGATCGCAGCCAGGCGGTGGAGAAAACTTTAGAGCACAGCCTGGAGCTTGAGGTTTCGGATCTGAGCCTGGAACTGGCCGAAATAGAGCTAGAGCGGGCTGAGATCAGCGATACCTCCGATCTGGATATGCTGGAGAAGGAAAATGAACTTGAGCTTGCCCGACTGGAGTACCAGCAGACTGAGGAAAGCGTGGAAGAGGATGCTTTAGATCAGCTTCACACCGTGAGACAGGCCGGTCTGCAGGTGGGTCTGTCCCGGGATAATCTGGCGCAGGCCGAGGAACATCAGCGCATAACCAGGGAGCAGCGTCAGGCCGGACTTGTATCGGAAAGAGAGCTTGAAAGAGCGGAGCTGGAGAAGATAGAGGCGGAGCTGGATGTGCAGGAAGCTCTGGCGTCCAGGCTGGCCTCCTATCTCGAGCTACAGGAGATGATGGGTGTGGAGGTGGAGGTGATAAGAGATGAAATTCTGGATGCCTTCACCGAATAAATTCTTCCAGCACTTGCTGTCGTTCATATCGCCGCGGCGGTTTTTTATGCTGCTTATGTCTGCCATTTTATTTTTTCTCCTTTTATTTATATCTGCACACCCCCTGCAGGGAGCGGAGCTTGAGAAAGTTCTCCGGCAGGCTGCGGAAACCACTCCCGAGCTGAGAGACGAGCGAGAGCAGGTTAAGAGTCTGGAAAACGATATTGCTCAGCTCAGGGCGGGAGCGGGCTGGCAGATTTTCACCACCGCTTCCTA
>CAZVZM010000076.1:0-4493 GCA_964630835.1 uncultured Halanaerobiaceae bacterium | reverse complement strand
CGACATGTCTTATATGGACGATGATCCCATAGATACCGAGGATATATCCGACAATGCGGTTTTTTCTCTGGATTTAAACTATCAGCTCTGGCCCCGGGTGCCGACTGAGTCCGCCCGCACACTTGAGGAGTTAGAGGAGCAGCGGGACCTGGCAAAACAGGAGTTAGAGCGCTCACGGGAGGACTTTTATATTGAAATGCTCGAGGAGTATCTGGAGATATCAGCACTTGAGCGGGAAAAGGAGCTGGCCGAAGTTCGTCTTGAGCAAGCAGAGAACAGACTTAAAGAGACCCGGCGGCAGCGGGAGATAGAGGAGGCCGGCAAACTGGAGCTAAAAGAAATGAAGTTAGCCTTTGAGCAGGCAAAAAACAGCAGAAATACCCTCCAGAGATCCCTGGAATCTGCCCGGGATAATTTCAAAGAAATGCTGGGCGAAGCCCCCGAGCCCGCTTATGATCTGGATGCTTCTATATGGAATTCTCTGGAGAATAATTTTGCCGGGCCGGCAAAAGAGCTCATAGAAAGAGAAAATGAAGGAGATGAACTTAAAGAGAGAATGCTGGCAGCCTCAGTCGATTACGCCCGCCTGGAAAATGAGCTCGAGCAGATAAAACAGGAAAAAGAATGGTGGCAGAGAGAACAGCATCCGGCAGTTGATATGTCTGCCGGCAGCCCGGATATTGAAGAGCGGGAATGGGAGGCTTCCCTAAATGTAAGCTATAATATACACGATGGAGGCCTGAGCGGCCTGGAAGAGGATGAGTTTGAACAGGATAAAGAATCTTTGCGAAAAGATATAGGTGATCTCAAATTTGCCCTAAATCAGGAATTAAAGGCAGCACTGGATGCAGTGGAGAGAAGCCGGGAGGAAGTCCATACAGCCGACCTGGAGGCTCGAAGCGCGGATCTTGACTATCAGCAGGAAAAAGAAGCCTACGATAGAGGGGCTTCCGGAGAGATGGATGTGGAAGAAAAGGAACTGGACAGAGATGAAGCGAAAATAAATCTGCAGGAGAAAGAAATTGAACTTCTGCTCGATCAGGTTAACCTGGTCAGCAGTTTAGAGTATCTGCTGCTGGAGGAGGTTCTGCAAGTTGACTAAAAAAAGAGGCGCAATCATAGTAATTATTTTGCTGGCAGCAGGAGCTGCTGTCTGGTGGTTTCAAATGAGAGCCGAACCGGAGGAGGAAATACTGCCCCATCAGACCGGCACTGTGGAGCGAGGAGATTTGAGCACCCGCGTTTCAGTTTCCGGATATCTGGAACCTTTACAGGAGAAAAGGCATCAGCCCGAGCAGGGGGGAGAAATTGAGGAGATCAAAGTGGAACCGGGAGATGAGGTGGAGGAAGGTGAGTTGCTTTACCGTCTGGATGACCGCGATCAGTATCTGGACTATATTCAGGCCGAGAATGCCTATCAGCAGGCATTAATAGACGGCTCTGAGAGAGAAATCGAGGAGCAGGAAGTCAGGCTGGAGCTGGCCGAAAAACGCCTTGAGGATAGAAAAATCCATTCTCGCCTGGATGGCACCGTTGCTGATTTTGATATGGAGGAAGGTGACCGCATTACCGCCGAGTCGCCGGGTATTGTTGTAAGGGATTTGAGCGGTTATAAAGTCGATATTGATCTGGACGAGATTGATGCTCCCCTGGTTGAGACGGGCATGAAAAGCGTCGTCGAAATTGACGCCCTGCCCGACAATCAATACAGTGGTGAGGTGAGCAGCGTGGATTTAGGCACTTCCCGCGATAACGGTGTTGTCGTTGTGCCGGCAGAGATCAGCATCGATGAAAATGATGAGCGTTTTCGCACCGGCTACTCCGCCGATGTGGAGATAATTATAGATGCCCGGGAGGATGTTTTGCTGGTGCCCTCAACTGCCATCTACGAACACGAAGGCGAGGAATTTGCTGTCAGAGTTGACGAAGAGGACGAGCCGGAGCCGGTGTCAGTGAGCACGGGTATGAGCGATGATATTGATGTTGAGATAACCTCCGGCCTGGAGGAGGGAGAGCGGATACTGATAAATGTACACCGCTTTGCCGATTTTGGTGAACCGGACTGGATGTTCGGCCCCGAATCCGGTCCTCCCCCGGGAACACCCGGTGCTCAAAGCGGGGGAGAATAGTATGATTGAAGTGGAAGATCTGCGCAAGGTCTATTACAATGGGGAAATTGAGGTGGAAGCCCTGCGCGGCGTGGATTTTACAATTAAGGAGGGAGAGTTTGTTTCCATTATGGGACCCTCCGGCTCGGGAAAATCCACGATGATGCACGTGCTGGGCTGTCTGCACAGGTCAACCGGCGGCAAATACTGGCTGGAGGGAGAGGATGTGGGCGAGTTAGACGACAGCGAGCTGGCTCAAATCCGCAATGATAAAATAGGTTTTGTATTTCAGCAGTTTAATCTTCTGGCCAGACGATCATCCTGGGAAAATGTGGAGCTGCCCCTGATTTACAGGGGTATAAAGCGGAGCCGTCGCAAAGAAATGGCCCGGGAGATCCTCCAGGATGTGGGGCTGGGCGACAGGCTTGATCACTGGCCCAATGAGCTCTCAGGCGGGCAAAAACAGCGGGTGGCCATAGCCCGTGCCCTGGTAAATGAACCTTCACTTTTGCTGGCCGATGAGCCCACCGGAAATCTGGATACAGATACCGGGAGCGAGATTATGGAGATCTTTCTGGATCTCAATCAGAGAGGGCACACAGTAGTTCTGGTTACTCATGAGCCTCATATCGCCGAATATGCCGAACGAATCCTGCATCTGCGCGATGGAAAGCTGGAAAAGGATGAGGTGATAGCGTGATAGGGGAAATCATCCGCATGGCTTTAGCCAGCCTTAAGGCCAACAAGCTGCGCAGTTTTCTCTCCATGCTGGGCATTATAATTGGAGTGGCCGCCGTAATCTCCATAATATCCATCGGTTCCTCCGCTCAGGGAGAGGTAACCGCGGAAATACGGGGGCTGGGCAGCGACCTCATCTGGGTAAATCCCGCCTTCGGCGTGGATCAGCAGGAGATCAGGGATAAATTCACCATTGAGTTAGCCGCCAGAGCTGAGGCAAATGCCCCGGATATAAGGACAGTGGTATCCTCAAAGACCGGTTCGGGCACCATCACCCGCAGAGGTGAGAGCTACAGTGCCACCATTGAAGGCACCGAGCCGGAGTTCGCGCCGGTAAATCTTTACGAGCCCGCTGGCGGCCGTTTTCTCAATGAAGCCGATCTGGACGGAGCTGCCAGCGCTGCGGTCCTGGGCTCGGAGATAGCTGAAGAAATTTTTGGCAGGGATGATCCTATAGGGGAGCGCCTGACAATAGAGCATGCTGGTCGCAGCATAAGGTTTAACGTTGTGGGAGTCATGGAAGAAAAGGGCCAGGGCCTTACGGGAGACCTGGATTCTCAGGTTTACATTCCCATCACAACTTTCATACAGCGCCTTGCCATGGACGACAGTGTGGACACCTATTATGCGGAGGCGGGCGAAATGGTCCCGGCGCGGCAGGCCAGAGAGCAGCTTGATTATTTTTTTTACAGATACCTGGGTAGCGATGATGATTATAGCATTTTCAGCCAGGATCAGATCCTGGATGTTCTTGACAGCGTCACCGCCACCCTCACGATAATGCTGGGGGGAATTGCCGGCATTTCTCTCCTGGTTGGTGGCATAGGAATAATGAATATAATGCTTGTCTCCGTTACAGAGCGCACCCGGGAGATAGGCATCAGAAAGGCCCTCGGTGCCAAAAAGCGCCATATACTGACGCAGTTTCTTTTCGAGGCTTTGAGCCTGACAACAATGGGAGGTATAGCAGGTATAGGCCTGGGATGGCTGGCCACCTATATTGTCACCGATATAGGGGGCTGGACCATGGTGGTTTCACCGGCCGCGGTAGCACTTGCCTTTTTCTTCTCCCTGGCCATAGGTGTTTTCTTTGGGCTTTATCCCGCCATCAAAGCCGCCAGGCTTGATCCCGTTGAGGCTTTGAGCTACGAGTAAATGCCGGGTTGCTTGATGTTTCGTTTTCTGCAGGTGAGTTTTTTGAGGCTGATCGATCAACAGAATGATTGGTAAGTATTGACCCTTAATACATGTTTGTATACATGTTTGTGTGAAAAATCGAGCAAAAAATTAATCTTCATCTGATGCTGGAGGATTGCAGGACAGGGACGTTTGTTTTATCTGCGCTTTGCAAGTTATCTGCAGTTCGCATCGGCTGCCACTTCGCATGCCAGTATATTAATCAGACAAAAATTGTAGTATACATGGAGGGGTTAATTTGGAGAAGAAAGATTATTCAGGCGGGGAAGCTGATGAAAGCGAGGATAAAATCAGGGGGATTTTATTTGATAAGGATGGAACGATCATAGATTTTTATACTCTGTGGATGCCAGTTGTGGAGAAGGTGACAGATGATGTGCTGTCTCAATTTGCCGGTATCGAGCCGGGTGATGGCCGGCATAAAACTGTCAGAAGGGATCTGATGGATAT
>CAZVZM010000075.1:0-8711 GCA_964630835.1 uncultured Halanaerobiaceae bacterium | reverse complement strand
GCAGATTTTTGTTTTCCAGTTCATCTATCTGATCCTTATAAGGAGAAATTATACCGATATCCTCAGAATCCAGGCCAAGGTCCATCGCTCTTGTGGCAAGGTCTGAAACAATTTCGGCTTCCACTGGATTATAATATGAGGGAGAATCAGCTCTGCTCTTTTCTTTTGCCTTCATTTCAACCGTGTCCAGGTAAACAACGGGATGCTCACTTTGAAATGCTCTGTCATTGATACCTGATATCTGCTCCGGTTCTACTCCCAAATCCGCCAGAGTGTGAGCGGCTACATCTTCACTGCTTTCCAGCCTGTTATCGTAAAATTTGTCGCTGGAAAAATCCATTATATCATCATGCATTCTATACTGCACCTTCAAGAGGGACCAGAATTCCTTTCCCTGCTCTTCGATCAACCTCTCAAAAAGTGAGCGATCCAGCCCTTCATCTGCAGCCTGCTGATTTTTCACAGTGGGAGGAAGCTGTTTGTGATCTCCTATCAAAATGACTTTTTCCCCTTTAAGAAGAGGGATTAAAGTTGCCGGTTCCGTGGCCTGAGTGGCCTCATCAACAACTACCAGATCGAACTCTCTATCCTCCATAACTTCCGAACCGGCGGTGGAATTTGTGGAACAGATAACATCTGCAGAGTCAAGCAGATCATCTACAGCTTTATCCTCAAGACTATGAATTTCATCATAGATTTCGTCTATTTCATCCTGAAGTTCCAGCCACCGCGCCATACTCTTAATTTTATCGGGAGATACTCCCCGGGATCCTTTTCCTTTGCGGGCCAGTTCTTTAATTTGCTCGTTGTTCATTCCCCGACGATATCTTCCGCTGGGATGTATATATTCATCCTGTTTGTTCTTTAAATTTTCAGCTTTTCCTCTCAGCTTTTGAGCCTTCTGATAATCACTGTGCTCAAGAACTCTGTAATCCAGGGTATGATCGCGAAGCAGAGGAGAAACTCTCACCGGATGACCCACGCGTATTGCTTCGGTAGGAGTATCAGCCAGCCGCTCCACCAGATTATCGACGGCAACATTGGAATCAGCGGTTGCCAGAACTTTATCGCCCTGGCGGGCTGCCTGCTGAATAATCTCTATAGCTGTCATAGTCTTACCGGTTCCAGGAGGTCCCTGGATGAGATGGTAATCCCGGCAGGCAAGAGCTTCTTTTACAGCCTGCTGCTGAGAGGGGTTGAGATCGGCATTAAACCACTCCGAAATTTCTGCTGGTTCTGAACCCTGAGGTTTTTGACGGCCCAGGAGCATCACATCTCTCAGACGCCGGGCAGAGCCGGAGAGGTTTTCGCAGGACTCTACAGCATCCAGCATGCGCTGATAGGTGATATCGTTTACATATAAATCCATTCTTAATTTTTTGCCGTAAACGAAACCCTGTGGTTTCTCATCGAAGACGGCAGTAATTGAATAATTCGTCATCTCTGCCACCGTGCCGGTAGGATTATCTTCGGCAAGAGGATTTTTCTTGCTGATCATGACCAGATCCCCTATGCTGATCTCGGTGTCGGGAAGTTTTTCTCCCGGACGCTGCCTCATAAATTTCACCAGATGTTTTTGTCCGAGGGCTTTGCCTTCATCCCTTCCTTTAAGATGTAGAATGGCTCGACCTTTTTGCTCCCGCTCGCGAGGAGAGAGATGCTTTATCTCCAGTTCATGCTGTTTCATTTCCTCTTCTCGTTCCATTTCTACCAGGCGAGAAAAATGCTTTGTGTATTCTACTAGATCGGGAGGAAGCACATCCTCAGAGTCAGCTGGTTCAACGGAAACTTTTCCTCCCCCTATCTGATTTTGATCCATTTCATCAACAACTTTAGCAGCCACTTCATCGGCCAGTTCTACTTCAGCCTGATGATCATTGATATCAATTTTGCCAATATCATCGCTTTTAATGCCGCACTCATTTATGAATGCCCCCACAATGTCTCCAGGTCCAATACTGTGCTCAAAGTCAGTAATGATAATTTTAACCATAAAAATCACCTCTCACTGCTGCAAAATAGTTCGAATTTACATAGTGCTTATTCCCGGGAGATATATGCATCTAAATAGCGATCTTATACGATATCTATCAATCAATGACGAGAAAAACCAAATTTTCTTTCTCAATATAAGAAACATATGCTGTCATAAAGTCAGTCTCAATCCTTATATTAGCCATTCACATGCAGAAGTCACAGAATAAAGTATACCACAAACAAAATAAGTCATGCAAACATGATTACTCTAATCCTACTCTTATTATACATTAAGACTTTTTCCCTGAGGAGGTTTCCTGTTCAAAAAGAGATTTAAAAGCCGGACCGATATAGTTAAGCACATCTCCGGCGGTTAGAGAATAACCTGTTTCGCTGCCGGCTGCTAGATCTCCAGCCCGGCCGTGAATATAGGCGGCAAGGCAGGCAGCCTTTTCTCCTGAAAGCCCCTGAGCAACTAGGCCTGATATTAAACCGGTGAGCACATCACCGCTGCCGGCAGTTCCCATTCCGGAATTGCCGGTAGGATTAACAAATATTTCTCCTGCTGGCAGGGCGGTAAGGGAAGCTGCACCTTTAAGGTGCAAAACTGCACCATGTTTTCGAGCAAAATCGCGGGCCATGCTCACTCTATTATTCACGATCTCAGAGGGATCCTTATCCTTAAGTCGTCCCATCTCACCTGGATGAGGAGTAAGAACCAGCTCGCCCTGAAATTTATCTAACAGCTCAAGCCCGGATAGGTTGTTCAATCCATCGGCATCCAGTATAAGGGAGCCCTTATACTCTTTCAGAATCTCCCCGACAATTTTCTCGCCATCATCGCTCTGTCCTATTCCGGGTCCCAGAGCTAAAGTTTCAACACTTTCTGCTTTTGAGATGAGGTCTTCAACACAGGAAGCATCTATTCTCCCCTCTCTTTCAGTCGGTAGAGGTTCGAGCACCACCTCTGGAGCCGATGCAGGAACTGCATTACATACTTCTTCCGGAGCTGCCAATCTAACGAGGCCAGCACCTCCCCTGAGAGCTGAAAGCGCAGTTAAAACAGCTGCTCCCGGCATTCGGCGGGAACCTGAAACAATCATAATGCTTCCGAAAGTCCCCTTGTGCCCTGTTTCAGGTCGGGGGGGAAGAAGCTCTCTTGCTTCGCGATCGGTCAGACGATAATGGCGGGGGGATATTTTATCATAAACCCCGGCAGGAAAGCCAAGATCCGTAACAGTTAAATCACCACAGTAAGAACGACCGGGATAAAGAGCCTGACCCAGTTTGGCATTTTGCATGGTTATCGTTATATCCGCCCTCACCGCTACCCCGGGAACCTCTCCCGTGCTGGCATTAACACCCGAAGGTATATCAACAGAAAGTCTTACAGCCTGAGAATTGTTCGCCAGCTCTATCAGCTCAGCAGCTGTGCCTCTAACAGGACCTTCCAGGCCGGTGCCCAAAAGCGCATCAATTAAAAGATCTGTTCGGTGAATCATATTATTAAGCTGTTCCGGCGAAAGCTCATTCACCTGCAAAAGAGGAACTTTGCTCAGCTGACAGAGCCTTAAATTTTGTGAGTTTACACCTGTCATGCTTTCCGGTTCAGATTTTAGCAGGCATTTAACTTCTATTCCCCAGCTGTAGAGATATCGGGCAGCCACAAGTCCATCACCGCCATTATTTCCTCCTCCTACCAGAATAACTACATCCTCCAGATCTCTTTCCTGGCACAGCGAATAGGCTCTGGCGGCAACTGACCTGCCCGCTGTTTCCATTAAGATAAGCTCAGGCATACCCAGATCTATTGCTTTACTATCGGCTTTTTGCATCTCCTCTGCAGTAAGCAAAATCATTTTTTAACCTCCCTCTGCAATTACTGAAGCCAGAGCATACTGTCTCTCATGGCTTAAACTCAGATGCCAGGCAGTTATACCCATTTTTTTGGATAATTCGGCCGAATTGCCGCTCAACTGCAGCTCTGGCCCGCCGTCCTTTTTCAACTTCACCTTTACCTCAATTTCTTTCCAGCGCAAAACTTCCAGCTCTGGGGAAAGCACCTTGTAAACTGCCTCTTTGGCAGCCAGACGGGCGGCAAAGCTTTCGGGGGGGCTGGAAGCTCTATTCTGGCAGTAGTCTATTTCGTCAGATGTGTAAACCTTTCGGGGAAATCTCCGGGGAAAGCGTTCAAGCAAATTTTCAACTCTACCTATCCTGATAATATCAACTCCATGGCCTAAAATCATTTTTATTTCCCCCGGTCTGATAAACCATTTGGTTTCTATTTTTAAAACGGTTCAGGAGAGGGGCCAAATTTAATAATTGACTAAAGGAACCAATTAATTTAGCTCTTCAGCTATTAGTTCACTCAGATGTGACAGCCAGTGCTGCAGCTTTTCCTCTTCCCTGCCTTCAACCATTATTCTTACTACGGGTTCCGTCCCTGAAGCCCTGACGAAAATTCTCCCTTCATCCATATCCTCCCGGGCTTCAGCAATGACTTCCTGTATCCTTTCGTTTTCCTTCCACTCCTCTTTGCGCTCCACCTTAACATTATTCATCAGCTGAGGCCAGGGTGAAAAAAGTTTGCCCAGCTCGCTCAGGGCTCTTTCCCTGCGAACCATTACTGACATGACCTTTAAGGCTGTAAGCAACCCATCGCCCGTAGTTGTATAATCAAGAAAAATAATATGTCCGGACTTTTCACCTCCGAGATTTAAATCCTCTTTTCTCATCTTTTCCAGGACATATTTATCTCCATTGGGAGCCAGTACCAGCTCGCCTCCCTCTCTATTAAGGGCTTCTTTGAGGCCGAGGTTGCTGTATCTTGTAGCTGCAACTCTATTTTGACTCAAAGAATTTCTTCGCAGCATATCCACGCCGCATATGCACATGATATGATCACCATCAATCTTTTCGCCCTTTTCATCAATTAAAATGCATCGATCAGCATCACCATCCAGAGCAATCCCCAGATCAGCTCCCTCTTCCATAACTCTTTGCTGCAGAGAAGATGTGTTAGTAGCACCGCATTCTACATTGATCAGATCTCCTCTGTTTTTGGCATGCAGGACTGTAAAATCAACACCCAGCTTTTCAAAAAGCAGGGGGCCAGCTTCATAGGCGGCGCCATGAGCACAATCAATAACCACTTTGAGCGAGGAAACTTTTGAGTCCACCGACTTAACAAGTTTTTTTATGTATTCCTGAAGCATGTCAATTTGCCGCCGGCGACTGCCAATCCCGGGATGATCTGCAACCGGCAGAGTTAAATTCATCTTTTCCTCGATTTTTTCCTCCAGTGCATCGGAAATTTTATATCCCCGATGATCATAAAATTTGATACCGTTGTCGGCTGCCGGGTTATGGGAAGCCGAAATCATAACTCCACCGGCAGCAGAGTAACTTCTGGCCAGAAAAGCCACTGCCGGTGAGGGAATGATCCCTGCATCAAGGACATCAATCCCGATAGAATTTAAACCGGCTGTCAGGGCCCCTGCCAGCATATCACCTGATATTCTGGTATCCCGCCCCATTACAACTGCAGCCTCATCAGAATTTTCCGCCTGCTCGCGCAAACAATATCCTCCAGCCCTGCCCAGCTGCAGCGCAAGCTCCGGGGTGAGTTTTTCATTAGCCACTCCTCGAACACCATCCGTTCCAAATAGATCAGCCAAAAATATCACTCCTGACATTTAGATAATTTACCCTCACAAAAATCTGAATGAGGTTCAATTCCAGGACCGGGCAAATTTAAGCACGAAATTTTCGGATGCCGGGTCGGAAATAAACCTTATGAAAATATTCCGGCTATTTCTGTTCCGCACTCAGGACATTTTCCATCAGTTATCCTGCTGTTCAAAGAAATATAGGAGCGATCGATAAGTTCGCTTTCACAGCCGGGACAAAATGTTTTTCGACCCCGGGGATGGTCTACGTTTCCAAGATAAACATAATTTAAATATTCTCTGGCAATTTCATAATTTCTCTCGAGAGTTTTTGGTGATGTCTTTCTGCTCTTAAGCTCATGCCGGGGAAAATAGCGAGATATATGCAGAGGGATATCAGATGAGATTTCAGCCAGGAACTCACACAACTTCCTAAATTCATCCTCTTCATCATTTTCTCCGGGGATAACAAGATTTGTCACTTCAACATGTATATCCGCTTCAACCAGATTTCTAATATTTTTTTGCACCGGGGACGGATTGCCCCCTCCGCAGTTCCGCTTATAAAAATCCCGGCTCATGGATTTAAGGTCAATATTGCAGGCAGACAGGTAGGGTTTAAGCTCATTGAGGGGACCAGAGGAGATATAGCCATTTGTAACCAGTATCAGACCCAGTCCTTCTTGAGCAGCAGGGGACGCTACATCCGAAATAAACTCATACCACACAGCGGGTTCAGAATAGGTAAAGGTGATTGTAGAACTATTCTTCTGTATGGCAAGATCAACAATTTCCCCGGGGGAATATTTACGCGTGCGGGGAGAACCCTGACTTATGCGCCAGTTCTGACAGAAACTGCAGCTCAAATTGCAGCCCCAGGTCCCCAGAGAAAGGGTTGATGAACCGGGCTGGAAATGATAAAGGGGCTTTTTTTCGATGGGATCCATGGCAGCCGAAGTTACCTGACCGTAGTTTAAAGTTACAAGTTCCTCGCCATTATTTTTCCTGACCCTGCAGGTTCCTTTTTCCCCAGGAGATATTCGGCAGGCCCGCGGACAGAGCTGACAGATTATAATTTCATCTTTCTCCCTGTAAAATTTTGCTGGTTTCTGCACCTCTCCCATTATCCTTCCTCCTCATATCTTACCACAGGGAAGCGAAAAATAGTTGTTTCGGAAGATTCCAGCTCTCCGGGGCCAATGCCGGCTTTTCTACAGGCTATTTCCAGCTGCCTTCGAGCGGTATCCACTTCCTCCAGATCCGGAAGAAGAACCCCTCTCCTCTCACCCCTCTCAACGATCACTCCATACTTTTCGGGGTCCAGGCGGGAAAGGTCTTTAACAGGCTCCTTCTCCCCCAGTATATCCACGCTTATTTTGATTTTATCGAGCTCATCTCTTTTCAAAGAGGGAAAACGCGGATCTTTGGTAGCTGCACTTATGGCATTTTTGGCTATTTCCTCTGCCACATTATCCTCTGAAGGCTCTATAGTCCCTATACAGCCTTTAAGTTCTTCAGATTCAGCCGTCTTTAAGGACACAAAGGCCCCTGCCTTCTTATCAGTATCAGGAAGTTCAGGCGTTTCTCCTCTTGCAAGATATAGCTCCAGGGTGCGTCGGGCCAGTCTCACGGGAGAAAAATTAAGCTCATTCATTGCATTAATACCTCCTCAAACTGGAGGATCAAAAGAATATTCGATAATAATATGCCTAAATTCATCTTTGCTCGTATAAACCTGCGACACCGTATCCCACTCCAAACGGTCCTTCATATGATTTAACTTCAATTTTTAGGTTTTCACTCTGGCAGAAACCCAGACAGATGAGCAGTGGTCTGTAGCCGCACTCTCCGGCTTTATCCCGAAGACTCTCTTCCATATTTATTATTTCATGTATTTTTTCCTGCTCTAAAAGCTCCATAAGCCTGCGATCAAATTTTTCTCCTTCGGGATCATAGCCGCCAGGAGCTCCAGGTTTAAGGCGATGAGAGAGATCACCGCTGCAGACAAACAGAACATCTTTATCGTTAAAAAATTCGGATAGAAACTGCCCCAGCCCGAATAGCTTTTCCGATGACCAGAAAGCCATATTCATAATGATCCAGGGAGTCTCTCCAAGGCCGGCTTCCTGGAGAAAATAGAGAGGCACAAGGACCCCGTGATCAAGCTGCACGCTGACTCTATCAGAAAGCTTTTTTAACTTCCATCCTTCATCCCGGGCACTTTCAACAAGCCGGGAAACAATGCCGGGAGAACCGGGAACAGAAAATTCGAGTTCCGGAGCATTAAACTGTCCCAGATCTCCGGAAATTTCCTCGCCTTCCAGAACGGTCACTTCCTTTCTCTCCACCCGACCATGCGGACCTGCAAAGAGAACCAGCTCTGGATCTTCATCGGCTATTTCCTCTGCCAGCTCACGGGTTGACTCTATAGTATTTCTGGCATCAAAACGACGATCTCCCCCGATTTCAGGAATTATTACAGGAGGATGAGGAAATAATCCTCCCTTTACCTTTGCCTCCATTATTTTACCTCCTTTAAATCATTATGCCTGCCACCTGATATCCTCATTTATGCCTGTTATATTTATTGTTCATCCGGTGCTTGTTTTCCTTCCCGGACCGGTAATAAAAAATCCCCGCCTGCCTGCGGGGAAAATCCGGGCCTGTATACTGCAGGGACCCGATCCTGCATATAAAATAATCCTGTAATTATCTTTTGGAAAATTGAGGAGCCTTGCGGGCTTTCCTGAGGCCGTATTTTTTTCTCTCCTTCATGCGCGGATCTCTGGTGAGATACCCGGCCTTTTTTAGCGGCTTGCGAAAGCCTTCATCCACCTGAAGAAGAGCTCTCGCTATGCCATGCCTGATAGCTCCAGCCTGGCCTGACTTTCCTCCTCCCTGAACTTTAACTTCCACATCAAGACTGCCCAGTTGTTCCACAAGCTCCAGAGGGGATTTAAGATCTTTAATCTGAGAAAGCCGGTGAAAATAATCCTCGACATCCCTGCCATTCACAGTTATATTACCGCTTCCGGGCATCAATCTAACTCTGGCAGTGGAGGT
>CAZVZM010000074.1:0-8806 GCA_964630835.1 uncultured Halanaerobiaceae bacterium | reverse complement strand
GAAATTTTTCGAACCCGGGTCGGATCCATGGCCAAAAAGTGTAACTCAGCTTTTAAAACAAAAAATATTTTTCCATCCTTATCTTCATTAAGCCATCTTCAATAGGTCCTCACAATCCGCGGCAAATTTCTCATAATATTTCTTCACTCTGTTCTGCACCTTAAATCTGAGTGAGTTAAATTCTGTGAAATTATCCGTAACAACTGCCACCAGATCTTCATCTAAATCCTCATCCCGGGCCATCTCCTGTAAAATCTTCTTCACCTTTTTGTAATCCAGCCCCCGGCGATAGGGCCTGTCCTCCGTCAGAGCAGTGAAAACATCGACAACTGCCATGATGCGGGCCTCTTTTGACAGATCTTTTCCCGGGATCTGAAAGGGATAACCATCACCGCTGAGCCGCTCATGATGATAGGCGGCCCAGTTGCGAATATCCTCCAGTTCTTCGCCTGTGTTTAAACAGTGATACGTAAAATATGTATGAGTCCTCATGATGCTCCACTCCTCATCAGTCAGACTCTCCGGTTTCTCAAGAATCTCCTCCGGAACAGCCAGTTTGCCGATGTCATGAAAATATCCGGCCAGCTCCAGCAATTCAACTCTTTTTTGCTCCAGTCCCACTTCCTCCCCCAGTTTAGCTGCCATCCTGGCCACGCCGCTTGTATGAGTGGCCGTAAAAGTGCTTCTAAAATCAATGATATAGCCTGTGAGCTGTCCCAGCTTAAGAAATTGCTCCCGGGATAATGACCGGTCCTCATCGCTAAAATATTCATCCAGAGCCGCAATGCAGCGCCGATTATCGATAAGATCCAGCCAGAAATACTCCCTGGCCTGCACATCCTCTAAAGCACTCAGGATTTTCTCATATATTTTACCTGCTGGAATTTTTTTAATCCGTTCCATAATTTCATCCCGGGCCAGCAAAATGTTATTCTCCTCCCTCTGCACGACAAGATTGGCCACGATATTGGCCATAAAGACAATGTTGCTCAAAAGCAGTCTCTCTTTTCTCCCCGCAGCCCGGTCACTTTCCATACCATCTATTTTCAACTCCTCCCAGTTATGATGATGATACCTGATGATTTCCGGTATATCAGCATCGGGAAAATTTTTCTCTGCCAGAATATAACCTGCCTCTGCATGGCGATTATCCTTCTGATCAAAGCGCAGATCGCTGTAATCCTGACCCAGGTAGAATACACCCAGATCATGAATCAGGCCGGCAATTGCCGCCTTTTTGACCGCCTTTTTTTTCAACCCCATTTCCTGAGCCAGTTGCAGGGTGATGTAGGCCACCTGGCGATTGTGTCCCACCACTTTTGTGCTAATGAGATCCACGGCATTGGAAACAGCTTTAGTCAATTTATACAAAGTCAAATCTTTCATATTCTCTGACCTCCCTGACACACTCATGATAGTTCACCTGTTTTTATCTTTCCTTTTAAAGTAAATAAAGTATCCTTCCAAAATTTTAGATAAAAATAATTGGTTCTTCTTAATTATAAATACCCCTCCAGATTATAAATATCCCTCCAGCCCCGAAAATACACCTGACCAGGATAAAGATTTGATCGCCTCTAAATATTTTTCATCTGACAAAAATGAAAAATCTGCTGCCCTTTTTAGCTGTTCTTCCAGGGAATGGCTCAATCTATTTTCGTATCTTTGCCGCTCTCTCTCTGAAGGTATATCAACTTCTTGTAATGGTGGAAGCTCGACAAATTTCACAACAGATTTCTGCTTAATAATATCCGGCAGATACTCAGCAACTCCAGGAATATCACTGGATACAATCCTCAACCCTGAGGCAAGAGCCTCCAGGATAACCAGGGCAAATCCTTCATAAAAAGAGGGAAGGCAAAATAAATTTGCTTTTCTAAGCCTTTCGCCCACTTCCTGCTGATCCAGCTGGCCGGTCAATTCGACCTGACAAAAAACATCATCTGCGAGCTTTTCGATTTTCTCAATTTCTTCGCACTTTCCGGAACCGATAAGAGTAAGCTTTAAATTTTCTTTTTCCAGATCACCGACAGCTCTCAGGAGCGAAAAAACTCCTTTGGAGCGGCTGATTTTTCCCACATAAACTATTTCCTTTTTATCTCTTTCTTTTCTGAACTGCAGTTCCTCCCGGGAGGGAAAATAAAAGTTATACTGATTATAACCCAGCCCTGTGATTTCAATATTTTGGGGCGATATTTGAAATTTATCGACTATTTCAGATTTTTGATGCCTGTTCAAAGCAAAAATTTTGTTTAAATGCGATATCCCATTTCTGACCTCAAAAGCAAAACGAGAGTTTTTTTGAATCTGCCTGATACCCGTACCATGGGATATTCCAATTACATTCATATTTTCAAACTCTCTGGCCAAAGCAGATGTTATTAACCATAAATGATGTGCAAGAATGGTAGGCTCATCCATCTTTTCTGCAGCCCGCTCAACTCTTGTTTTATAAGCTTTAATCAATTTTTGTTTTTCCACATCAGACAGGGAGGAATAGCGCCGGGAACGATAGGGCATATTATCACTCATACCGAAAATAGGGAAGGGCAGCTCAGAGCTCAAAAATTCGACAGGTATAAAATCATTGCCGAAATCAGCGCAGTCGCTATCTTCACTGCCCTCCTGAACGGCAGCTATAATTTTCTGACTGTAATCTCTACTTTCAGCCTCTTCATAAAAAGACTGCAGATACATCCCGCTGCCGGTACAGCCCGGCCTCTGCGCCAAAACCTGGATTAATTCATTGCTCATATCCATCCGTCTCCTTATTAATTTTAGCAAGATTTTTATCATATCTTAAATTGTTTCACTGCAAAAAGTCATTTTACTGCAAATATTTATGAAATGATCGTTGTTATGCCGGGGATGATGACTGTGAATTTTTAATAAAATCGATTTTTAATAGGGCAATTCATAAATATGATCTTAAAATAGATCACCAAAAATAGCTTTCAGCTTATTAACTATTCCTTCTTCCTGTCTTGTTTTCTCTATGATCCCCCACAGAACAAAAGCTACCAGAATGAGAGATAGCAGAGCAATAATAATTTCTCTCAAAATTACACCACCCAAAATAAATATTAATGGATCTTTTCCGAATATAAGTTAGTTGAATTTTGTTTTAGTTTGCTTTCATAATGATTAACCCTGGAAGATATATAACGAAGTGACTCTAGACATTTTTCGAAGCCCAGCTCAGGTCCATTGACATAAAATAGTGTCCCCGGTTCAGGATGTACCGTCAACTATTTCTCCGATCGTCTGATCTCCCAGAGCCGTCTTTATCCCATTTTTATACTGTTTGTATACAGCATTCATCTCTTTATCGGAGAAGATTTTTTCAATATCCAGCTCTTCTTCAAAACCTTCTGTATCGAATACTGACCAGAGCTGCAGATTATCAATTTTTTTGATGGCAACATATTTATTATCTTCCGTGCGAGCTATTAAATTTTCATTTTTTAGTTCATTTATCTTCTCCCTGATGGTTTTTTCGGGCAGCTGAATTTTTTCCAGGATTTCCTCATAAGTCGTCCCGGAAGAGTCACTGCGCAAATAATTTTTATAAAGAATTATTAAAATCGCCGCCGGCAGCAGCTCTTCCATTCTTTTGTTTACACTCCCATCTTCAGTTAGATACACAAGATTATCCCTGTGATGAAACACATAAGAAATCACAGCTCCAAACAGTACAATTAACCAGATAAGGTAAAGCCAGATGAGAAAGATTGGAATGATGGAAAGAGAGCCGTATATCTGACTGTAGGTGACAATATTGCGGGTATAGATGCCATAAAGTTCCCGGGATATCAAAAATCCTGCGCCACTAATTACACCTGCAAAAAGCGCACCTGCAGGGTCTACATGAGTATTAGGAATAAAATAATAGGCAAAAACAAATATGAGAAAATTGGCGCTAAAGGTGATCAGGCGAAAGATACCGTCCTGAGCAAATTCGGGATCTACTGCGCCAAAGTTTAGATATTCCTCCAAAAAAGCAAAACCAAGGCTTATTCCTACAGTGACAATAAAAGTGCCCAGGGTTATAAATGTCCAGAAAGCGACAAATCTCTTAAATATGTCCCGGTGTTCCTCTACTCCCCAGATTTCGTTAAATGTTACCTCTATTCTGGCCAGCATGGTAATGATAACAATCACCAGAGCGGCAAAACTAATAACTCCCAGCTGCTCGATTTCTACATCTACTGCCAGAGTTTCCAGATATTCCAGCAGTGCATCCCCGGTCCCAGTAGCCAGGTTTGCCAGTATTATCTCTCTGATCTCCTCAATTATGAGATCAATTCTGCCGAAAAAATCAAAAAGACTTATTATATAAAATGCAAAAATAAGGAATGGCACCAGAGAAAGCATGGTAATATAGACCATACCCATAGCATGAATAAATATATCGTTTTCGCGGGATTTTTTGTAAACCTGTTCCAGAAAGAGCTTCCAGTTAAATTTGTATATTTTTTCGATGATATTTTCTGCTCGATCAACCATAATATTTCACCCCTGTGGCGCTCTCTAAGCTCTATGATTTTAGTCACTATTGTTTGATGTTTTAATTATTCTCATCACTGAAGATTATGATTTGTCGGGCCTGGCGTGAGCTCAGGGAGGAGCTTTCGCGAAAGCTGCACTATTTTTGACTGGCAGATACTGTTTGGTTGCGGCCGCTCTTTTTTGCTTCATACAGGGCGCTGTCAACTCTCTCCAGGATTGCTTCTTCACTTTCTCCCTCTAGAAATTCTGCAGTTCCAAAACTGCAGGTAATATTCTCCCCCGGAATAAAGTTATATTCTTCTATGCTGTTTCTCAGTCGCTCCGCTGTTTTATATGCTCTGTCACTGTCAGTTCTGGGAGCCAGAATCATAAATTCCTCACCACCCCAGCGGGCAAATATGTCAACCTCCCGCACCTTACTTTTAACCAGTTCGGCCAGCTTTTTCAGCACCCTGTCACCTGTGGGGTGTCCATATTGGTCATTGACATGTTTAAAGTGATCTATGTCAAACATAATAAGAGAAAATATATTATCTTTGTAACGCCTGTCTTTTTTGATTTCTCGGTCCAGAGCTTCATCAAAAGTGATTCTGTTATATATACCTGTCAGGGGATCTCTGACCGCCTTTTCTCTTATTTCTTCTTTTTTGGCCTCCAGTTCATTATATAAATCTACAAACTGTGCTATGATATTTTTCAGCAGCCGGGTATTGAGTTTCTCATCCCGCCTGGCAGCCTTATTTTCCAGCAGCTCTTTATAAAGTTCGCGTTCCCGGGAACATTTTTCCTTCTTTTCACCGCTCATCTAGATTTCCTCCCCTGCCAGAATTCTATCTATTCCCACTCTTTGCAGGTTATATAACATGTCTATCATACGTTTGATTTTATCTTCTCCCCGAATCAATCGTCCATGCTGGGGAGCAATTATTTTTACCTCTCTCTCCTCCAGCAGATTAGAAATTTTATCCAGTGAATACTCAAGAGCCTTAAATGAAGGCATTAAATCTTTATGAAAAGAAATGAAACCGCTGAATTTACATTCATCATATAGTGGACATTCATCTGTATCCCTGCATTCAAAGCATTCCTCGTCCATCTCCAGAAATAGATCCCAATCTTCATCATAGCTCCCGAAAAGATCACTGGTGAAAAGTATTTTGCTCTCTGCATCATAGGTGACAAAATTTCCCTGAGTGTGCAGATAAGGCGTGTGAATAAATTCCAGCTTTCTTCCACTGCGAAATTCCCAGCTTCCGTCCAGGTCCTCATCAATACACAGTTTGGGAGATTGGGCATTAAAATAATTTATATAATAGTTATTATATTTCTGGGAAATAATTTTTAAATCATCATTATCTATAATATCTTCCAGATTGGCCACGCTCCCGCATAGGTCAGCATCATAATGATGATAAATGAGAGCACAGATTTCTTCCGGATCAACCCCTGTGAGGAGTATTTTCACCATAACTTCGCTAAAGTCGGGACGACTGCCGCCATCCAGCAGAACTGCCTCATCTTCTTCTCTAATAAGATAGGGATTGCTAAAAAGCTGATATTCATGGTCGGCATAACCCACCCAGAACACGCCTGGCTGAATTTCCACAGGTTGATCGTAATTGAGCTCTTCATTGGACTGAGAAAATTCGATTTTAAATACCTCCTCCTGCAGTTTATAAATTCTAAGAAAAACATTGCGACAAATCATCCTATCATTATCCTCTTTTTGCAGCCATCCAGAGATAAACCTGATAAATTACTGGTCATTAAATTTGAAACTCTCGTATTAATTTAAATTCTCGTTTCTTAAAGATATTCCCTTTTATTATGAGGAGATTGCAAATTTCCATCTTAAATTATATTAATCAAAACAAAAATTGTGAAAAGGAAAATACGATTGCAACTATATTTTATGAAGGGATGGTTTTATAAATTTAACACATATTTGTTGAAATTTCTACAGACATTTAAATAAAATTTCCTGGTACACTGGAGGTAGACTGGAGGAAACACGAAGGTGGTCGGGAGGATGCAACCATCTCCCCGAGCACCTTCGTATCAGCTCCAGTTATGACCGTATATATTAGGTTTTTTGGTGTTATTTTAAAATAAAATATGGCCGTGTAATAATTAAAATACCCAGAACAAATCATTTTTTTAATAATCTCTTTTGAAGTGATTTGCCACATCGATAAGCGAAGCGAGTTTAATTTCGGATTCATAATTTAGGATTCAAATGTAAATAAAGTAGATAGCCAGCACAGCCACTCCGGCGTAAAGAAAAGTCATCAGCAGCCCAACATTAAAATAATCGATGCTGCTGTAATCACCGGCATTCATGAAATAGGCATTGACCTGATGGGTGGGCAAAATAAAGGAGTTGGATGCACAGACACCTGCCAGAAGCGCCAGCCCCCGGGGATTTATGCCAGCTTCCCTTCCCATTAACATAACCAGGGGCACCAGCACAACTGTGGAAGCCACATTTGACATGAAGAGCGTAAAAAATGATGCCAGCAAAGCTACAGCTAAAAGAATAATCAGCGGGTGTCCATCGGCAAGCAGTTCCATCATATGGCCGGCCAGATATTCGGCTGTGCCGCTTTCCTCCATAGCAATGCCCAGGGGAATAAGTCCGGTCAGTAAAAATACAGTCTGCCATTCCACAGCCCTATAAATTTTATCCAGAGGGACAATGCCTGCAAGTACCATCAACAGGGCCCCCGTAAAAAGTGCCAGCGCTAGCTGAACACCGGCAATTACCAGCACAATGGAAACTAGAAACAGACCAAAAGCCAGCCCCGGCGATTTTTTGCCTTTTTCCCGGCTATCTATCGAAGTTAGAGCCATAAGATCCTCGCCGCCGGCCACAGCCTCAATATTGGCCGGTTTTCCAAAAAAGACGATGATGTCGCCAGCTCTGATCCTGAAATCAGAAAAGTCCCCGGCTATCTCCCGATCACCGCGAGCCAGCATCACCGGAACAATGCTGTAGTTTTTCCTGATAGCTTTCTCTCTTATTGTGTGATTTATGATGCTGCTGCGCGGCGGAACAATCAGCTCAGCGAATACAGTTTCATCGGCCTCGCTCTCCAATTCTTCATCAAAGGAGCCTCTCAGCTCATACTCCAGGCTGTAGGCCCGGCTAAATCTCTCCACGTCATCTTCCCTGCCCAGAAGCTTCAGTTTCTGCCCCCCGGAAAAACGGGTGAACCGCCAGGGAGCATACTCTATATCACCATCTTCTTCAAGGGCTATCAGATGCAGATTGTACTCCTCCCATAGACGGGAACTCTCCTGAGTAAGTCCCGCGAGATCACTGCTCTCGGGCACCCGGCAGTGAAAGAGTGTTGTGGCCAGGCCCCTCTCCTCTATGATCTGCTGCTGGCCCTCATCCTCACCGTTTTCTTTCTTATCTCCGGCTGGCAAAAACTTCCGACCCAGCAGAAGCATATAAGCGATGCCGGCCAGAAGGAGGATCACTCCTACAGGGGTGACACTAAAAAGGTTGAAAGGTTCAGCTCCTCTCTGCTGGAGAAGATCGTTAAGTATTATGAGATTTCCCGAACCGACCATGGTTAAATTGCCCCCCAGCAGAGCAGCAAATCCCACAGGCATCAAAATCCTGTTCAAAGAAAGATCGGTCTTTCTGTTTACTTTTCTGATCAAAGGCAGATACAGGGCCACCACGCCTATATTCTGCATGAAAGCCGAGAGAAGCCCGGCGGAGCCCGCCAGAACCGGAATCATGCGCCTCTCTCTGCTACCCGCCAGTTTAATTATGGGCCCGGTAAGAAGACCGGTTGCTCCTGAAGCTTCAAGTCCGTAGCCCATGATCATCACTGCTATGATAGCTATAACAGCGTTGCTGGCCAGTCCGGAAAATGCCTCCAGCGGCTCTATCAGTCCCAGCCAAGGAAGGAGCAGCATGATAATGATGGCCGTTATATCCAGGCGCAGCACCTCCGTTATAAAAAGGATAATGGCTGCAGCCAAAATCATTAAAGTTAGAGCTATCTCCACTGTCATTCTGTAAACACCCCTGCCGCTCTTCAAAATCTATTTGCAATGCTGACTAATTATTGTAATTTAGTGTTGTATTTAAATTCTGCTTTCAATCTGGAACTCCTGCATGCAGAGCAGCGATATTTAGCTATTATCAAATATAGTTCCTCTTGCTCCTGCAGAGAATTCATCAGAGTTTAGCTTTCTAGAAAGGCCCTCAGCGGAAAAAAATTTGTTTTTAACACATTTTCTTATTATAATCTAAATAAGAAAACAAATTTAATCACTAAAA
>CAZVZM010000073.1:0-9265 GCA_964630835.1 uncultured Halanaerobiaceae bacterium | reverse complement strand
CGGGTTCCAGACCTGTTATATCCATGAGTGACATCTCAAGATATTCCAGAGCTTCTTCTACATCCGCCCTTCCTCTTAAAACCGGATGTATCTCATCTACAAAAGCTCCCGACACATCGGCATATCGAGGGGCAGAAATGGTTGAAGGCCGGGCAACAGCGTTGACAAATACTTCGTAAAGTTCACCGAAGAAGGGGTTGGCCTCCAGAACTTCTTCGTGCTCATAAAGCTCTGCAATGGTGGGATTGAGCGATCCATCGGTTGCACGCATCAGCTGAGCTTCATATCCTGCCATAAATAGAGCTACATCAGCTGCTATTTCAGGATTTTCGCTGTATCTACTTACAGCAAGCTGCCAGCCACCCAGAGTATGAGCAGGAGTACCATCTTCTGCAGCAGGGAGTGTGGTAACATCAAAATCATCGCGAATTGGGCTATCCTCAGCCCGGGAAAGACTGTAAGCGTAGGGCCAGTTTCTCATAAAGGCGGCATTGCCGCTCTGCCATACTGATCTGGCATCTTCTTCAGCATAACCTGTTACACCCGTGGGGGAAATTGTACCAATCCAGCCTGCAACCTGAGAAATAATCTCTGCAGCTCTGGGATTATTAACTGTTATTTCTCCCTCAGGGGAAATAATTGTTCCAGCATTGGAGGAGGCAAGCCATTCTAAAGCGTTACAGACCATGCCTTCGTAGGCGCCACCCTGCCAGACAAATCCCTGGAAGTCCGGATTGCCATCTTCTCGCTCTCCATCCTTGATGATTTGAGCTGCTTCTTCCAGTTCATTCCAGGTAGCCGGAACATCAAGATCATATTTTTCCAGCATATCAGTACGATAATAAAGCAGGCCAGCATCTGTAAACCAGGGTATGCCAACCAGCTTGCCATCAACAGTATTGTTTTCTACTATTGCGGGAAAATGCATGTCGACAACTTCTTCAGCTCCATAATCATAGAGATCCAGAAAATGCTCGGCCATATCGCCCGGCCAGATTACATCGATCTGATAGAGGTCCACCCGGGAACTCTCGGACTCAAAAAACTGCAGATACAGACCTCGCCTGTCCTCAACCATGTCAGGAGTATCCAGCACATTGACAATTATCCCTGGATTATCTTCCATATACATCTGGGCTGCCTTACGGGTGAGCTCAAGCTCCTCTCCAACGGCACCTCCAGCAACAGTTACGATGACCGGTTCCGAAGCAGATGCCATGACTGTGACTGAGAAAACCATGGCCAGAGCTAGAATGAAGACCACAAACTTTTTCATTTTTTTACCCCCCATTTGAATTTGCTCCTGCTCTTTGCTCTGAGTGAAATAATTAAAAAAATGGGGGGAACAGAATTCTCCCCGGGATTAAATATCTGCAGCATCAGGAGTAAAAGCAGGAAAATGATATAATTTTTTAACTGTAAATCATTATACCATTAAAATAAAAATTTAGCAACAGGGCAGCCATTTTTTTATGGGCCTTTTTAATAGATGCGCTTAAAGCCGTTCCTGTTCTCAGACATCTTCTGATTGATCGCATTTTCTGCCATTGATTTTTTAGGTTCTTCTCCAAATCAGTTGATGGAGGAAGCTATAACTATAATAAGAGGTGAGCAGCAATCGCTTTATGGGCTTAAGTCGTAAATTTCACCAGCGGTTACGGAAAAGATCCATTTTAGAGATCACTCACCCCCTCACACTTTCCCCACACTTTACCGGATATTTGGTGCTAACATACAAAAATCAAATCATTTCATATCACATATAAGCCATCATAAAATTGAATAGCCAATCTTTTCCCATAAACTGTATTTTTCCATCAATTTCATAACCGGCACTCCCAGCATACCAACAGCGACAAACTGACCTGCACCCACATATAGAACTGTGGCAGGATAGGACACGCCCATCACCAGATGAAGAATAAAGGCTATGCCAAAAGCATTTAAAATTATAGGTGGAATTGCAGCAGTAAACAGATTGCCAGCCCGGGCAGTTAATAGACCGGCCACCAGCGTTATACCAGCTCCAAAGACAATATCAAGCAGCCCCAATCCGCCAAATGCGTTGGCAATCATTGCCCCTATCCAGAGACCTGCGGCTGCCCAGCCTCCGAAATAGAAAGGCAGCAGGGTGAGCAGCTCAGAAATTCTAACCTGCACAGGCCCATAGGAAATGGGATGAGCAGCCAGAGTGATAACCGCATACAGGGCTGCAAGCAATCCTATTCTGGTTATGACTCTACTTTTCATAATTTATTTGCTCCTCACTCATCTACATCTTCCTTAATTGTAAAATTCCAGTCTCCTGTAGCCTTCACTTCCAGATAATAGCTTCCAGAGCTGTCATTTCTGTAAATATCTGAACCGCCTCTGGTTTTATTGGCGGCAACTTCAACGCGCCTGTCATCCTCATCATATACATACAGCTGAAAAATCCTCCCCTCTGAAACCCAGTGGACCTCCCAGGGAGCATTTATTTCATATAGATCGGTGGTTTTATCATCATCTCCGCTGTATTTGGCTACAATCCCCTCTTTCCTTTCCTCTTCAGCTTCTATCTTTTCCACAATTTTGTCCACAAAGCTATCGTAGGCATTGAGGCGGGCCAGATCGCTGTCAATTCTTCTTATATGAAGCAGCTCATCAATTATAGCTTCTTTATCCAGCTCAAGCTCATCTATAGCTGCAGCTATCTCTTCATCCATATTTAGATCTTCATCCTCAACCACTTCAGCCCCCCGGATAGCCCTTTCGCAAATGGCTCCGGACATAAATACTCCTGCAAAAAGCACAGGCAAAATTATGAAAGCAATAAAAACCACACGATGAGAAAGGCCTTTGGTGCTGCCGGAGAGCTTTTTCAGATCATTCATCCTCCTCTTCCTCCGGCCATTCCTCTTCTATCTCTACGTTTTCAAATACATCATCTACAAAATCGCGAAACTGCTCCCTCTCTTCTTTAACTTCCTCCGTTACATTCTCATCTTCCTGAACTATATTTTCCCTGACCAGAGCCCGGTGAGCGACATTATCGGCAATAAAAATCGGTGTATCAGTGCGCAGAGCCATGGCGATAGAATCACTGGGGCGGGCATCAAATGTATATCTGTCATCACCCTGTCGCACAACAAAGCGGGCATAAAATGTGCCATCCTGCAGATCGTTTACAACCACCCTTTCCGGAGAAGCATCAAATGATTTTAGGACTTTATTCATCAGATCATAACTTATAGGCCGGGGGAGTTCAATATCTTTTAGGGCCACCATTATAGCCTGAGCCTCAGCATGTCCAATGCCTATAGGTAAAATGCCTGACCCCTCTTCCTCCTGAAGTAAAATCACAGGCGTCTGACTTTCTGGATTAACTCCTACAGCTCTTACAAATACCTTGCGCATGACAAGAACCTCCCTTCCCGGGAAATAATATTTTTTGCTGCTATCGATGTCAATAGCCTGATTGTTAAGTTTATTATATCAGAAAAGAGTTCAATTTTCTATCTGAAATTTTCTGAGCTCCTCAGACTGCGGAAAAATATGAAAAAAATATCAAAATTAAACCCGGAACGGTCCATAACCAAATATTGTTTCCTTAACTTAAATATGCAGGGCTAAATATGAGTTAAGGGAGGATCTCTCACGAAGACAGCACTATTTTTTAACCGAAAAACCAGGCTCAAACTGAGGGAAAATTAAATCAAAAAAACCAAACCAGCAGGGACCTTTAATGGGTTCGCTAAAGGATCTGCTGTGAAATACTTAGCAAATATATCTTAATTCCTATACTCTTCCACAAGATCAAGCAGCTTATCTTTTTTAATGGGTTTTGTAAAATGATCATCAAAACCTAACCTTTCAGTTTTATCTATATCCTCCTTTAGAGCATGGGCAGTCAGTGCTACCAGGGGCGTTGCTGATAGGTCTTCCTCCTTCTCCAGATTTCTAATTTTTTGGGCAGCCTCATATCCGTCCATCACCGGCATCTGCAGGTCCATTAAAATTAAGTCATAATTATCTTCTCTGAATTTTTCGACCCCTTCTTTTCCATTCTCCGCCATGGTGAGAACACAATTTTGAGGCTGCAGATGTGCACGGACAAGAAGGCGGTTTTCTTTAGCGTCTTCGACCAGTAAAATGCGCAGGGGTTTTTCCTTTTGTTTCTTATCCCGTTCAGTCACTTTATCTTTTTCGACCTCTTCTTTTGCCCGGGATGGCTCTGACTTTTCTTCATCTGGCTCTCCAGATCTGCCCTCTTTTTCAGGTTCTCGAACTTTTTTCTCCCGTTTCCTGTATACTACCTCGCTTATAACCTGTATAAGCTCCTCTTTTCTAATGGGTTTTGAGATAAATCTATCAATCATCTCTTCAGACCGGGAGGTCAGTTGTTCTTTGCCCGGAGCTGAAGATAAAAGAATAATTCCCGCCGCAAATTTTACCGGCCTTTTATCCATCCATTCCAGCACTCCGTTTCCATCCATTTCCGGCATCATCAAATCCAGCAATATCAGGTCAAATTCCTCTTCGCTTCCTTCCCCTCTCTCTTCAACATCTGCCAGCAGAGAAATGGCCTCACTGCCATTCCGGGCAGTAACAACTTCCGCATCCTTTTCACTCAAAATCTCCTCAAGAATAAGGAGATTGGTGGAATTATCATCCACAGCCAGCACTTTCAGGCCGGATAGATCAATCTCTTTATCAAGTTCGGTGCCCCCTGCAACTGGCTTTTCGGCCAGAGAGAAATTAATCCTAAAGTAAAAGGTACTCCCCTCTCCCGGAGCGCTTTTTACTCCGATATTTCCGCCCATCAGATTGACCAGTTTTTGCGAAATTGTAATTCCAAGGCCTGTGCCACCGTATTCTCTTGTATTGGATGCGTCTGCCTGAGTAAAGTTGGAAAATATCTCCTTCTGCTTATCAGACTCAATTCCTATACCTGTGTCTCTCACAGAAAAATTTAACTCTACACTGCTTCCCCTTTCTATCTCAAGATCCCCGGCTTTCTCTCCTGAGCTTTCTGCTCTTTCAACCTGGAGGACAACTTCTCCTTCTCTCGTAAATTTGACAGCATTGCTCAGCAGATTAACCAGAATCTGCCGCAGCCGCGAGGGATCACCCACCAGCTCCTCCGGCACCTCCGGAGCAATGCGGGATGCCAGATCCAGTCCTTTCTCATAAGCTCTGTAAGCCATCATTTCAGTAACATCATTGATTATTTTTCTTAAATTGAACTCAGTTTCTTCCAGTTCTATCTGTTCCGCCTCAATTTTGGATAGATCCAGCACATCGTTGATTAATGCCAGCAGGTTATCTCCTGCGGTCTTCAAAATTTGCAGATATTTTTCCTGTTCCTCATCTAACCCTGTTTCCTCAAGCAATTCACTCATACCAATTATGGAATTCATGGGGGTTCTAATTTCATGGCTCATGGTTGCCAGAAATTCAGACTTGGCGCGGGAAGCCTTGAGGGCTTCATCGCGAGCCTGTTCAAGTTCTATGTTTTTTCTTTCGATCTCTCTGGTATATTCATTCAGCTTTCGTTTGGCTTCTTTAGACTCTGTAATATCCTGAAACATGCTCAAAATATACTGCTCCTCACTGATCAAAATTGCTTTTGCGATAACTCTTACGTCCATTACTTCCCCCGATTTTTTGCGGTGCTTTGTTTCAAAAATCTCCCGGGATCCCTCCAGAATTTTTCCGATGCGGGCCCTGGTTTCTTCGGGATCCTCAATTACCTCATAATCTTCAATTTTCAAATCCCCGAATTCCTCGCGAGAATAGCCAAGCTGACTGCAGGCAGCCTCGTTGAATTCCACCGCCTCTCTGCTCTCAGGATCAATAACCACAATACCGTAGGGAGCCTCGTCAAAAAGGGTACGGAACTTCTGTTCTATTTCCCGCCTTTTCGTTATATCACGGGCAATACCCAGAACGCATTCTTCTCCCTGATAATTTATCGGAAGTTTTTTGGTTTGAAACCAGCGTTTTTCTCCCTCAGCATCCGTTATCGGCTCCTCAGATATAGTCTGCTCATCACCTTTTAGAGCAGCCTGGTCATCCCGGGAAAAATCATCCGCTTCCTCATCAGTGGGGCTTAACTCATAGTCAGTCTTCCCTACAACTTCTGACTCTTTCATGCCAAATAATTCTTCCAGTTCATTATTAATGAGCTGATAACGTCCCTTTTTGTTCTTAATAAAAATACAGTCAGGAGCAGCATTTATCACCCTGCTGAAAGATTCCTTCTGCTGCTGGAGCTCCTTTTCATACCTTTTTATTCTGGTGATATCATAATTAATCCCCAGCATGGATTTTCTTTGGCCCTCTTCATTATTTTTATCTTTCCGATGGATACGTCCATAGGCCTGCACATGCCTTACCGTCCCATCCGGGCGTTTAACCCTAAACTCGGCCTTAAACTCCTTTTCCTCTTCCACTGCTTCCTCAAGCTTTCTCTTAGCTTCATCTTTGTCTTCGGGATGCAGTCCCCGCACCCATGTCTTATATTTATCTTCCACACTGTCCTTCTCCATACCATACAATTCATACATATAATCGTTCCAGTAAAGATCTCTGGTCTCCAGATCCAGCTCCCACACTCCCACTCCGGCGCTGTTAGCAGCCAATTCCAGGCGATCCTTTAATTTTTTTAATCTCTGCTCCGCCCGTTTTCTTCTGGTAATGTCACGGGCCGAGCCTACAATCTGTGTAATCCTACCCTCATTATAGACGGGTGTTAGGGTGGTCCGCCATATTTTTCTGCCTCCGGGCAGATCAAGTTCTTCCTCATACTCTATTGTTTCTCCGGCCCTGAGACATTTTCTGTAGTTTTTTTCTACCTCCCTTCCAGCATCATCTCCCAGAACCTGAACGGGAGTTTTTCCCTTAACTTCTTCCGTTTTCAGACCTGTCTGCTGTTCATGGGAGCGGCTCAAACGCAAAAACCTTATCTCACTTTCATCGGTTACCTCAAGTAAAAAAAGCGCATCCTGAGTATTGTTAAATATTATTTCATACTGGTCCTCCAGAGAAAGATTTCCCTTTTCATTCATATACTATCTCCACCCTTTCCATATATTCCGCAAACTCCGCAATGAGCTCCTCAAGATTCTTTCTATCCTTTTCTCCAGCAGCTTTTTCCATTTTTCTGCCCAGCTCGGTAACCCTGTCAAAACCATAACCACCCCCGGCCCCCTTAATCCTGTGGGCCCTCTTTTCTATCTCTTTAAATTGCTCTTCATCCAGCATCTTTTTTAGCTCAGAAATATCTTCGCGTCTGCTCTTCATAAATACCGGGATTATTTCCCGCAAATCTTCATCCACCTTTACTTTTATTTTTTCGCCCATTTTTCACCCTCCCAGATAGCTTGATACAGTTTCTACCTGTCGCCACTAATTTTAAATTCCAATATCAGATGGCATTGCATAAAGTCGATAAACTCGAGCCTTCGAAATTATGATCCCTAATATGTCAATCATCTCTTTAAACAGATGTGTGGAAAATGACTTTTTGCAGTGAATCCATATCTGTTTATTGAGCTCCTCCTCTATGATAACCATTATCATAGGTTAGTGCGGGACAATTTAACTCTATTCCGACCGGCTTCTTTAGCTTCGTAAAGCGCTTCATCGGCTGCCCCCACAAGTTCCTCTGGCTCGGACTTACGGCAGGACTGAGCCACAGCTGCACCAACACTTACAGTCACATATTCATCCACTGGAGACTTTTCATGCTCCATTCTCAAATCCTTAATTCCGGTTCTTACCCTTTCAGCCACCTCTTTAATGCCTTCTAAATCCGTTTCCGGCAAAATTACAGCAAACTCCTCTCCCCCATAGCGGGCAGCCACATCAGCCGGGCGATAAATTAGGCTGCTCAGTTTCCCCGCTATTTTCTTTAGACACTCATCTCCTGCCTGGTGGCCATAGGTATCATTGTAGTATTTAAAATGATCAATATCCAGCATAATAATCCCGAGCTGATGTCCCTGTCTGCGCGCTCTCTTCCATTCTTTCTTGAGCGTCCTCTCAAAAAGACGTCGATTTGCCAGTCCCGTTAACCCGTCAAGGGAGGCAAGACGCTCCAGCTTTTTATTTGCTTCCTGAAGCTCTTCGGTAGCCTCTTCAAGCTCTCTCTCCCGGGCATTCCTCTTCTTTATCTCTCTGCGCAGACGCAGAGCAGATTCCACTCTCGCTTTGAGCTCTACTTTAGAGATAGGCTTTTTTATATAATCCATCGCTCCTGCAGAAAAAGCTTCCTTTAAAGTTTGATCATCCTGTTTGGCCGTAACCATTATAACCGGGATATCCTGCATGGCCGGCTCCATCTTGAGCTGCCGGCAGATCTTTACTCCGTTCATATCCGGAAGAATAATATCCAGTATAATCAAATCAAGCTCTCCCGCGTCCAGATCTTTCTCCTGAATTTTATCCAGCATCTCTTCTCCATTTGCGGCAAATTCAATATTTTCGTAGCCGGCCTGCTGCAGAAAATTCTCCAGCAGGAGCCTGATTTCGCGGGCATCATCAACCACCATTATATTCATTGATCTCACCCTTCCTTATTAAATAAAGTTCTTCCTGTATTAAATCGTAATATAAATGCATCTAAGTCGGTTTAATTGTGCCGGACAATATGAAAGTTAACTTCAGTCAAATTAAACAGTTTAGAGCAGAAGAAACCTTCAATCTAAAGCTCTATATGTGTTAAATTTAAAAATCAGTTGTATTCAAATTTTTCAGGTTCAATTCCGCTGTTTTTTAGCAGCCTTAGAAAATAAGTAGAAATTCCTTCTGGTCTGCAATTAAGCAGCCTCAAAAGAGCCCTCGTATCCATTGCTGCCCTGTGTGATTGGCTGATTTTTATGCCGTGAAAATGAAGCAAATTTTCCAGCCCCCGGGAGGAACATCCAAATTTGCCCCAGTTTATACCCCTCATGCTGCAGAGCCAGCGCTTCTGCCGAAATAACTCGATCTCATTGCAAACAAAACGCCTGTCAAATGAAGCATTGTGAGCCACCAAAAAGTCTGTCCTGTTAAGCAGTTTTTTTATCTTTTTTCTATCCAGCTTTTCTCCCTTTACCTGTTCAAAATCGATATTGTGAACCCGGTGTGCCTGAGGGTTAATACTGACTTCAGGCTCCCTTAACCCTGCATATTCATCGACTATCTCCAGCCGGCCGCGCCGATCAAATTGAACCAGAAGCAGAGAAATCTCAATTAGTTCATCTCGCCCGGTAAGGCCTGTGGTTTCAGTATCAAGAAGTAT
>CAZVZM010000072.1:0-9481 GCA_964630835.1 uncultured Halanaerobiaceae bacterium | reverse complement strand
TTATAGGAAGCTATGAGGTGAAGTGATACTCGAAATTTTTCGAAGCCTGAGTCAGATTCATGGCCCAAAAATTGTGTCCTCAGCTTAAGATGTGCCGGGGAGATTTCGTGAAGGAAGCACTATTTTTGGGCCGAAAACTAAACTGACACAGAGGAAAAATTTCATTGTGAACAAAGCTTATATATCTTCCAGTTTTATTAAATAAGCTAATTTTGATACAACTATTTCACAACTAAACGCTAGAAGAACCGCTCTTATTTTATCTAAAAAGCCTCAAAAACATCATTTGAATTTTTAGTTTGATGCAGGTGGAGAGATTCACATTTGTGTTTGATCAATAGCATATCAAGTTTGTGAGAGAAGCAATTTTATTATAGTTTGACGGGAGGGATTTGCTATTTCTGATTTTTCGAGCGGTGAAAAGGACAGCGCGGCTTCTATTTTTTCTTTGCTCCCGGAGGGGGCTGCTCTGCTGGGCGAAGATTTGACCGTCAGGTTGACAAATGAGAAGTGGAATGAAATATTTATGGACTTTAAATTATCCCCGGAACAATCGGGGTACGGTAACAAATATCCAGATATTCTTTTAAATGCCGGGTGCAGTGAAGAAACTGTTGAAAAATTGAGAAATAAGATTGAGGATTTAATAGAGGGCGATGAGAAGGAGTTTGAAGAGGAAATCGCATTTGAAATCGACGGTGAAGTAAGATGGTGTGAAGTTAAAATCAGCGGATACAAAAATGATGTTTTAATTTTAAAAGAGGACATAACAGAAGAGAAGAAAAGGGAGAAGAAACAAAAAGCTGATGCGCTGTTTGAAAGCAGCACTTCTGCCATAGCCATGCTCGATAGCGCGGGGAATATTGTTGATATAAATGAGGAGTTTAGAGAAACTTTTGGTTATAGCCTGAAAGAAGTAAAGGGAGAGCCTCTCGACGATGTAATGGAATGGGGGAAAGCTGGTTATTCTGATAGAGAGGAAACTGCAAGAATTCTTGCAGGGGAAAAAATTATGGGGGAAGGAACTCGCTACGATAGTGAGGGAAATCCTAAAGAATTTTTGTGTCGGGGGGTTCCTATAGTCATTGAAAATAAAGTTGAAGGCGCCTATGTTTTGTATGATGATATAACTGAATATAAAAGTGCTGAAAAAGAGCTGGAGATGACAAAATTTTTCCTGGATAATGCTGATATGATGGTTTTTCGGGTTACTCCTGATGGTGAAATCCTTTATGCCAATGAAAGGGTAAGTGAGAAACTGGGCTATTCTCGCAGGGAGCTGGAAAAGATTGAGGCCCACGATATCATCGCGCAGGATGACTATGAAAAGCGAGAAAAATTCTGGCTTAAAATTAAGCAAAATAATTCTATCTCATACGAAAAAACATTTGTCACTGCAGAAGGAGAAACTTTCCCGGTTAGTGTAGTCAGTCAATACTTTAACTACGAAGGTGAAGAGTACGAATTTGTCTTCGCTCAAGATATAACAAGAAGAAAAGAAATGGAAGAGAAATCGAGAATTAAGGAAGAACAATACCGAAAGATATTTGAATCCGCACCGATAGGAATGGAACTTAAAAATTCAGAAGGAATAATAATTGATGTGAATGAAAAATTATGTGAAATCACCGGCTACGAAAAGGAAGAGTTGATTGGTGAAAGCGTATTCGATGCTATAGTGCCCGAAGCTTACAGGGAAAGAGCCAAAGAAGATTTTAATAAAGTCCTTTCAGGCAGGGAATTGGAACAAATATTATCTTCCCGGAAAAAGTCGGGCGAGCATTATTATGTAAATCTTAAAGATACAAAGCTTAAACTTCCCGGGGGTGAAGAAGGAGTATTGAGTATGAGGACAGATATTACCGACAGACTGGAAGCAGAAAATAAGTTAAAAGAGGAAAAAGAGAGATTTCGCTCACTGGCAGAAACCAGCCCCTTTGCTTTGTTTGTATATCAGGAAAAATTTCAGTATGTCAATTCTACCCTGGAGCATAAGACGGGATATTCTCAGAAAGAGCTTCTGGATATGAATTTCTGGGAGGTTGTGGCCCCGGAGCATCGAGAAATTGTAAAAGAAAGAGGTTTAGCCCGCCTGAGAGGGGAGGAGCCCCCCTCCAATTATGAATTTAAACTTCAGAAGAAAACCGGTGAAGAAATGTGGATTTTATTTTCCGGGGCGCAGATTGTCTACGAAGGTGAGAATGCTGCCATCGGTACTGCTATAGACATTACTGACCGTAAGGAGGCAGAAGAAAAGCTGGAGATAAAGGAAGAGCAGTACCGCAAAATTTTTGAAACCGCTCCGGTGGGTATAATGCTGGAAGACAGTGAAGGGAATATACTGGAAGTAAATGAAAGGCTCTGTGAGATAACGGGATTTGCTGAGGAAGAACTGGTGGGAAGCAATGTTTTAGATGTTTTAACTCCTCCAGAATATAGAGAGGAGGCCCGCAGAAATATTGAGATGGTTATTGAGGGTAAAGACTTAGAATTTACGGGTGACGGCCGCAGGAAAAACGGAGAAAGCTATAAAGTTCATCTCAATGAGACCAGAGTGAAACTGCCCCGGGGCGGAGAAGGTATATTATCGATACAGATGGACATAACGGAGCTTAAAGAAAAGGAAGAGCGATTAAAATATTTAAGCTATCACGATGGCTTAACCGGACTTTACAATCGCTCCTACATTGAGGAAGAGATGAAGCGTCTGGATACAGTAAGACAACTGCCCATAAGTTTAATCATGTGTGATGTGAATGGGATGAAAATCATAAACGATACTTATGGTCATAGAAAGGGTGATGAACTCTTAAACGAAGTGGCCGAAATATTAAAGGGAGTAACTCGAGATGAGGATATAGTTTCCCGCTGGGCCGGAGATGAATTTGTCATCCTCCTGCCCCGGACAGAGGCGAAGATGGCCGAAAATATTGTCGCCCGGATAGAGCGTGCCTGTGAGGGCGCGCAGTTTGAAGATATCCCTATCACTCTGGGCATAGGAATAGCTACTAAGAGAGATAGTGATGAAAAATTTGAAGATGTATTAATTAGAGCTGACGAGAAGATGTATAAGGACAAACTCACAAAAGTTAACAGCGCCGAAAACAGACTTTTACAGAATATGCTAAACACTCTGGCAGCAAAGAGTGCTGAAACAAAAGAGCATGCCATGAGAATGACCGAACTGGCCCACAAGCTAGGAGATAAGGCGGGTCTTTCCGGCGAGCAGTTAAACAGGCTATCTCTGCTGGCAACCCTTCATGACATAGGCAAAACAACAATTTCTCAGGATATATTGACAAAGCCGGAGGGACTAACGGATGAAGAGTGGCAGATAATTAAAGAGCATCCGGAAAGGGGACATACCATAATAACGGCCACGGATGATTTTGCACACATATCCCGGGAGGTTTTGCATCACCACGAATGCTGGGATGGATCAGGATATCCTGAGGGCCTAAAGGAAGATGATATACCTCTTTTATCCCGGATGATTTCTATCGTGGATGCCTACGATGTGATGACTACTGGCAGGCCCTATAAAGAACCCATGAGCCAGAAAGAGGCATTGGAGGAAATAAAAGATTGTGCCGGCAGTCAGTTTGATCCGGAGCTGGCTGAGCTATTTGTGGAGATGATGAGAGAAGAATGACTGCGCTGAGAAAAATTATTTTCCGGGAATGAAGAGCTGATTTGCAGCCCCGTGTCAAAATTTCCCTAAATTTTTTCCTGGAGTATTCTGCTTTAAATCTATCCTCGCAGCATATAAATAGTTGCACTGCATAAAGACAATTTCATAATATATCTAGATTATAATCGCCGACATATCAAAGATCATGTGAATTAATTTGTCAGTAAAATTACTTTTCGCAGTGCAATCATAAATTATACGCGTATACACAGATATATACTTGATTTTCGCCCGTCCGGTTGATAATATATTAGTATGTAAAATTGGTTTTAAAACTTTTATTTCCTCCTCCCCAGGCTTCATTCCACTTCCAATTTCATTTCATATTGTGATTTTCACAGATAGACTGCTGAGATTTGAGCAGGGAATAATTTTCAAAAAAGTTTTTCATTAACATAAAATCTCAACAAGGGGGAATATCATGAGAAAACATTTTTCAGGAACTCTCGGCATTCTGCTCATGCTTATTTTAGGTCTTTCTCTTTTTGCAGGTGTTCCTGCCCATGCGGTAGAGGAAATTGATTGGGCTACATCATCTGTCGGTTCTTCAGGTCATGCTGCTTTGACATCTCTGACCACAGTTCTCAATCGAGAGATGGACGATTATAATTTCAACGTTTTGCCTACAGCCGGCGCAGTCCAATCTATGATCCAGTATGGTATGCATGAGGCTGATGCTTTTTACGGGGCTGATGTTGGATTCCTGGAGTATGCTGAGGATAGAAGACGATTGGAAGGATTTGCCGAGGAGACTGAAAGAGAGCTGGTTCAGACTTTCTGGGGTTTTACTCTGGAAGTTGGCCTGGCAATCAGGGCCGAAGATGTTGATAAGTATGAAGAGTGGAGAGATTTAGAAGGCGAGACTGTCTTTACCGGTCCAGCTCCCTGGGATGTGCGGGCAGCTTTGTTACATCCTATGGAAGTTCTGGATGTAGGACATGAATATACTGAGATAGACTTAGATATGGTAGGCAGCTCTCTCGGAGCAGGCCATATAGAGGCATTTAATGCATATACTTCCGGTGAGAGGACTGTTCCCCCCTGGGTAATGGAAGCTGAAATGGAAACAGATATCGCAACTTTAAATCCCAGTGAGGAAGAGATAGAAATTCTGGAAGAAGAAGGGATTGAGGTGGTTTCTGTTGATCCCGATGTTTTCGAAACTGATCCAATGGTCGACGAGGTTTACAATGTGCCTTTCTTCTACGGTTTTCACACCGGACCTGAAGTTATGCCGGAAGAAGATGTGGTGGAGATGCTGGAAGTAATTAAGGAAAACAGTGAAGAGCTGGAAGAATCTGACGCCACATTTGGCCAGATAAATGAGGATATTATCGATATTCAGGTTAGAGGGATTAGGTCCACTCATGAAGATATAAAAGTTCATCCCGGTCTGGCCACTTTCCTTCAGGAGCATGATGCCTGGGAAGAAGAGTGGGATGACAGAATAATGGAATAAAGGAAATAAAGTTAAAGGTTATTTATAACAGGGGGCAGGTTAAATGGGCCCCCTGTTCTTAAATTTATTCAGGTTATTTAGAACCACAAAATTTTTAAGTCTGGTCAAACAATAGATCGGGGGGATGAATATGGCAGAAAAAAATAAAGCTGACGTTGCTATATTTGCCGATAAAAAACCCGTTGAAAAAGCAATTGAAATTCTTTACTATATTCTCTCAATTTTCTTTGTTGTATATCTTATCCGTTATCTATTTCTGGGGATTGGTGGCCCGGCCCTGCTGGCAGTTACCCTGATACCTATCGCTTATATAATTGTTGTTTTAGCTGATATGAGAAAAGATGAATATTATCCAGGCCTGCCGGAAGCTGTGCAATACGGAATGATATTCGTCATAACAATATTGGGCATAGCTTCCAGTATATATATGTCCTTAAATTATGATGCAATAAGGATGCTCCGGCTTGGCCGCTGGAATACTATGGATTATATATTTGCTACAATCCCTGTGATTTTCACACTGGAATATGCTTACAGAAAGTATAAGCCTATATTCATAATAGTGGCGGTTCTGCTTTTATATGCCGCTTACGGTTACATGGTTCCGGGAATGTTTAGGCATTCAGGTCTCAGCTGGACCCGGATTTTACAGGCTATGAGTCTGGAGATGGATACCGGGGTTTATGCTGATCTGCCCCAGCTGGGATTGACACTGATCGTTTCTTTTATTATGATTTTGGGCTTTTTGCGGGGTTTTGGCTGCATTCGTTCCATAATGAAATGGGCTTCTAAAATAGCTAAAATATCTGTCCATGCTCTGCCTCAATCGGCGGTAGTGGGTTCTTTTGCCGTGGCTATGGTCAGCGGCAGCGGACCCGCCAATGCGGCTACGACCGGAGCAGTAACAATTCCAGCACTGAAGAAAGCGGGCTTTCCTGCTCTGCATGCTGCTTCGATTGAAACCGCTTCCTCTCTTGGGGGGCAGCTGATGCCGCCAGTTATGGGAATTACAGCCTTCATAATGGTGGAATTTCTCAATGTAGGTTATTTTGATGTGATAATTCGGGGGTTCGGTCCGGCGATAGTTTACTTCGTATCAGTGAGTCTGGCCGTATTTTTACTCACTATACAGTATCAGGAGGAAAGGGAATACTCTCAGGATGAAGCTTCTCTGCTTGAAGAAGCCAAAATTACTATTATTGACAGAGCCAACTTCCTGGCCTTCATAGCTGTTATAGCTGCCCTGATTGTGTTGATGGGCGTTGTAAGGATGACTGCTATGGCGGCAGCAGTGAGAGTGCTGGTGGGATTGGTTATATTTTTGACAGCTATATTTTTGCTGGATAATTTCAAAACACTGCGGGGCTGGCAGGGGTTCAAAAAGTTTTTAGCTCCTTATTTTCGATCGGTTGACACTCTGGCGTCTTTAGGGGCTGATTTAGCGGTGCTACTTTCTGTGCTGGGCATGCTGGCAGGAGCATTAGAGATAACAGGTGTACCCACCAGAATTGGGGCTTTGATGGTACAGGCTGCTGCTATTCACGTGGTATTGGTGGTAGGGGTTGCCTTTTTATTCGGTTATGTGCTTGGGATGGGATTGCCTCCAGCACCGGTGTATATAATGGTGGCACTGGCTGTAGCTCCAACGATGACTGACCTGGGACTTCACACCTGGTCGGTGCACTTTTTCGCATTCTTTATCGGGGTGTTTGGGCACCTATCACCTCCCACCTCGCTTACTGCCGCGGTAACTGCTAAGGTAGCCGGCTCAAATTATACAAGGACAATCATAAAATCCCTGGAATACTGTCTGCCTCTTCTTGTTCTGATGGTAGCTGTATTTACCCGCCCTAATATGGTGGTAGAGCTGGGGGCGGCTCAGGTCTGGTCAGTGGGCATTGTGGTGATAGGAACGGTGGGACTCACTTTCGCTTTGCACGGAAAATATCATAACAATAAGTTAAAGGATCGTATGATAAGAGCTGTGCTGGCAGTAATAGCGGGATTGGTTCTTTTTTATCCAGGTCTCAATGTAGCTTATTTTATGACAGTACCCACAATTGCGCTTATCGTATACGGTTTTTACCTGGCTGTTAGTGGTCGTCTGCAGATTATAGCTGAAAGAAGACGGGCTTGATAAACAGAAATTGCTGAGTTTCTCAATGTTATAAATCTGGCGGATGGAAATCAGACATTTGAATATTAGCTTTGTTTTTTCCGGGCGCTGGCGAGAAAATTTTGGCCGGCGCCCTGCTTTCATGATTGGATCCCAGAAAAATGAGAACATTTGATAGAGAATGGATGGAAATACAAATTGTTTTATGATATCTTGATAATGAATAGGCGATGGTGTCAATGAAAGCGTATCGCTTACAACCATATTATACAAGGAGGTATTAAAAGATGAAAAAAATTTTAACGCTGGTCCTTGCTCTTATGTTCGTATTTACTCTAACTGTCGGTGCAGTCGCCGGGGGTAATATTGCTGTAGTATTAGGTACCGGTGGGCTGGGAGATCAGAGCTTTAACGACGCAGCTTATCGAGGCATCCAGCAGGCTGAAGAGGAACTCGGAATAGAATATGATTTAGTAGAACCGGAGGCCATAGCGGAATTTGAGGGCTATTTGGAGCAGTTTGCCGCAACAGGACAGTATGATCTGATAATTTCGATAAGCTTTGATCAGCGGGATGCACTGGAAGAAGTTTCTGCTCGTTTTCCCGAGCAAAATTTTGCCCTTAATGATGAAGCTCTGGAGGCCGATAATGTAGCTTCATATGTTTACGAAGAAAAGGAGCGCGGATTTCTCATGGGCGCAGCCGCAGCTATGGTGACCGGTCGACCGGATGAATTCGAAATGATAAATGAGGAGAAGCACATTGGAGTTATAGGCGGCATGGAGATCCCTCTCATTGAAGCCAATATTGCCGGCTATAAGGCTGGAGCTGCTTACATCGATGAGGAAGTCGAAGTCAGTTATTCCTATGTAGGGGACTGGGCAGATCCCGGCAGCGGCAGCGAGCTGGCTACAGCAATGATCGAAGATGGTGCCGATATAGTCTGGCAGGCAGCCGGGCGTTCCGGTCTGGGAGTCATTGAGGCGGCCGAGGAACATAATGTATATGCCATAGGCGCAGATGACGATCAGAGTCATCTGGCTCCCGATCACATCCTCACAAATGGCAAAAAGTTTGTCGATAATACAGTTTATCTGGCAGTCGAGCAGGTGCTCGAAGACGACTTCACTCCGGGAGTTCATGTCCTGGGAGTGGAGGAAGGCGGACTGGGCTATACGGAAACCATGCTGCCCGAAGATGTTATAGAAAAGCTCGAGGAGCTGGAAGAAAAAATAGCCGCTGACGAGATAGAAATCCCTGAAACAATTGATTAATTGATTAATAATCCGGTTAGTATGACAGGGCGGCTATCCTGATTCGATATTTTTTAGTTTCTTTTTTAAACTGCAAGCTGCTAATACAGGCATCGGGCAGGGAATAAAGTCCCTGCCCTGCGTTTTTATACGGCAGCTTTTATACTACAGTTTTTGAGCATAAATACAAAATATTTCTGGTTCTTTTTAAATAACATGCTGCCCAGGCAGCAATAGATTAAAGGATTTCTGTCATTAATTACCTTTTGGCAATTTTTTCATCTTTCCAGATCGGCCAACAAAATCAAAACAGCAAAAATAATAATCCAGATACCTGGTAGTAACTCTATTAAATCTTCTAAGTCAGCTTTCAAGACAGCTGATATCCATTGATCTTTTGGATATGATAGACATTTGTTCCGGAAGCAAAAAGGAAATTTAAAAGAGCCGTATTGATTCTTCTCCAAAACCGCAGCTTCAAAAAATGCCAGGTTTTTCTTGTTATCGGTTGGCAGATATCGTATAAGATCACTATCAAAATGTTAATGGCTGGAAGATATAAAGCAAAGTGATACTTGAAATTTTTCGAAACCCCGCTCAGGGCCATGGCCAAAAAATTGTGTCCTCAGTTTAAGATGTGCCGGGCTGAGGTGAGCTCTTGGAGAACTCTTGTGAAAACAGCACCATTTTGGGGCCGAAAACTTAACTGAAGCAGAGGAAAAATTTTGGGAGAAGAAAAATAATTCTGCAGTCCGCATAAACATTCGCCTGGAGGTCTGGAAAAATGAAGGCAGTTGAGATGAAAGGAATTCACAAGGAATTTGGCGATACAGTTGCCTGTGATGAAATAGATTTTGTCGTCGAGGCCGGCGAGATACACAGCCTTCTCGGCGAAAACGGGGCCGGGAAAAGCTCTCTCATGAAAATACTTTTTGGTCTTTACAGCCAGGATCGGGGCGAAA
>CAZVZM010000071.1:0-10324 GCA_964630835.1 uncultured Halanaerobiaceae bacterium | reverse complement strand
TTAATTATCAGAATTACTTCAAAATTTGACAAAATGTCCAGAGAGCGATATAATACCTTATGTATTGTATCTATGATATGTATTTGTGTTTATGGGTTGATTTAAGAGGCAACATTTTTATTTTTCTAATCAAAATTTGGTGCGATTAATATTGGATCTATATAATATTGAGCCTATAAAAATTCAGCCGTGGCATCAGATTGCCCCTCCCTATAAGTGGGCGGGGTATATATTATTTTTTATTTTTTATTTTAATATTTAAAATGTTCCCGGATAAAATGTTCCAGGAGGATATCCCCATGATTATTCATGTTACTGACCAAAAAAGATGGAAAAGCGCAAGGGATGACGGTTACTATGAGCCGGAGACCTTAGAAGAGGATGGATATATTCACTGTTCGCGCCCCGCCCAGCTTATAGAAGTTATTGCCCAAATTTTTCAGGGCAGAGATGACCTGCTGCTTTTATGTATAGATGAGGAGAAGGTAGAAGCGGAAATAAAGTATGAAGATCTATACGATTCCGGTGAAAAATATCCGCATATATACGGTCGCCTTAATCTGGATGCTGTAATTGAGGTTTGTAACTTTGAGGCTGATGCTGATAGACATTTAATCAGATGGGAAAAAATGATGGACTGATTAAATCTTCTGGCCAAAAACTAAACTTATACAGAGGAAAAATATTATATGAACTGAGCTTATAGCATGCAGAAATAAGAATTATAAAATGGAACTCAATCAAAATTAAATAACCGATGTGGAGAAAAACCAAAGACTTATTAAATAAGCCACAGCCGGGATTATCCATCCTGACTGTGGCTTTTTTGAACCGGACAATTTTTAGTTTAGCGGCAGACTATCCTAACTATTCGTATTGAGGTTCGTATTCCACCCTGATACCTCGCTCCTCCAGAGTCTGAAGATGTTCTGCCGCCGGGCTTTCATGCCCTAGATCGAGGTAATTTTCCCACAGGTAAATGCTGGTATCTTCTCCCAGGCCATCGTTTTCAACAAGGGGGGTAATATCAGTTATCACATTTGCCGTCAAATGAATTTCTTCCAGCCTCTCCAGATTTTTCAAAGCATCGATATCATCCACTCTATTGCCGCTAAAACGTAATTCTTGCAGGGCTGTTAAAGAAGAGAGGGGAGACAGGTCTTCCACCTGGTTGGCGCTAAAGCTGAGATGTTCAAGCTGTATCAAATTGCTCAATGGATCTATATCCTGTATGTGATTATTATTCATCCAGAGCTCCTGAAGCTGCGTCAGTTCTGACAGGGGAGAGATGTGTTCAATTCTATTCAGATTAAGATTTAGTGTCTTTAGATTATTCAAATCCCTTAGGGGTGAAGTATCCCTTACATCATTGCCTGCCAGATTAAGATAGGTAAGCTCGGTGAGGTTTTCTAGAGCTTCAATATATTCAATATTATTAAAGGACAGCGACAGGTGCTCCAGATTTTGTAGATTTCTCAGAGGCGAAATATCACTTATGCTGTTATTTCGGGCGCAGAGGTGTTTAAGGCTTTCCAGATCAGAAAGGGCAGATATATCTGAGATATTGTTATTTCTAAAGTCAAGCCACTCCAGCCTGGTTTTTCCTCTTAAAGCGTCGATATCATCAACATAATTATCTCTGAAATCCAGCCAGTTAAGATTGTCCATATTTTCCAGCGCTTCAATGCTTTCCACCTGGTTGTTTCTGATGTCCAGAGTTCGAAGATGTTCATGGTCAGCCAGAGGAGATAAATCGCTAACGTTGTTATTAATAAAACCCAGCCAGGCCAGATTTTCCAGTTCGCTCAGAGGAGAGATGTCCTCTATTTCATTGTTATAAAGATTTAAGTAGTCCAATTCGGTTAGATTTTCCAGAGGGGTAAGATCGCTGATCTCATTTCCCCAGAGGCTGAGCCAGCGCAGATTTTCCAGATTTTCTATTCCTTCCAGAGATTCAATCTCCTGAAATGAAGCTCTCATTTCTTCAAGTTCCAGGGCATCCTCTCTATAAATTGGTTCTTCCTCGGGGATTTCCAGACTTTCTCTTACATATTCCTCCAGATTGGGATCGGCAAAATTGATTGCCTCGCCTGTCTGTCCCTGGACAGGGGGTGAACCCGGGAGAACTGTTGAAAGAATAAATGCTACAATAACGAGGGCACCGACAGCAGATATGTGATTTATTTTCCATAAAGATTTTTTATCCAATTTTCTGCCTCCCTTCACTGTGGTGATGACATTTATTAATAGTTTATAATAGGTTTTGACCGTGATTAGTTGATGAAATTTGATGAAATATATTATTTTGCTGCATAACTAACAGAAGCGGCAGAGCAAAATTATAGGATATTACTCGTGACAATTCTATCATATCTCACGCTTATTTACAATATCATTGACAGTTTAACAGATGTAAAATTTAGCAGCCATTTTTTTATTAGGTTCTTCTCCATAACCATTGGTGAAATTTACGACATATGCCTATAAAGTGATAGCTGCTCACCTCTTATTAAAGGAAACTATGAGGCGAAGTGATACTCGAAATTTTTCGAAGCCTGAGTCAGGTCCATGGTCAAAATTCATGTCCTCAGCTTAAGATGTGCCTGGGAGCTTTCGTGAAGGAAGCACTCATAGCTTCCTCCAGCAACTGATGTGGAGAAGAAACTTATATAAAATAGTTTTTCTCCAAAAAAGTTGCTTCAAAAAATGCTCAATTTTAATTTGACTTGCCATAAATTAAAGTTTATAATATTTACAGGATTTTTTCTCAAGCTTTAGAGATCAAACAGTTATGTATGTCCTGGTAAGATGGAGATTTTTGATTTTAAGGAGGCAAATAAAATGCTTAAAGAAGGAGAAAAAGCTCCATGTTTTGAACTTTACGACCAAAGTGGCAATCTTTATTCTCCGGACGGTATTGATAAGAGATTTCTTATTCTCTTCTTTTTTCCCAGAGATGACTCTGTGGGCTGAAAAACGGAGGCGGTCTCATTTAGAGACCACGTTGATGACCTGGCCGAGCTGGGGGCCTCTGTAGCAGGTATTACCAAAGATAAACCGGAACTGGTAAGAGAATTTGCCAGAGAAAACAATGTCAACTTTCCCCTGCTGGCCGATACAGAGGGAGAGATCTGCGAAAAATTTGGTGCTCTCAATAATTTTGGCTTTGTCAAAAGGTCAACTTTTGTTCTCGAGGAAGACAAAGTTATAAAAACTTATCCCAAAGTGCATGTGGATGAACATGTAGAGAAGATAATCGATTTTCTCAAAAATTATAGGGACAGTTAAGTATTTTATGGTTCTTCTTGTTATCGGTTGGTAGATATCGTATAAGATCGCTATCATGATGCTAATGGCTGGAAGATATAAAGCGAAGTGATACTTGAAATTTTTCGAAACCCCGCTCAGGGCCATGGCCAAAAATAGTGCTATTGATCAAAATATTTCCGGCAAAATATCCAGCAAAATGTTTATTCAGATCTTTCCTCCTCTTTTTCAGGGGGAAAGATTTTATGTTTTTTGTAATGCTTATTCCCGGAAAACTTCTTTCAAATTTATGTCTGGTGTTTTTCTAAAATAGCATCGCTGCAGGGGCCCCGGCAAGCACTACATTGTTAACAAAATAGAGGTTAAACAAGAAGAAAAGCAGAGCCAGCAGCACCCAGGAAATATAGCGGATTTCATCACCGGTATGCAGTCGAGAGAGCACCCGACAGAGAGTGGTGGTAAACATTATTCCTATGCGAGCATACGGATCGCGGCCAAATTCTTCTACTTCATGAGGCTGAAGCCATCTTTTTATGAGAGGGAAGAGCACTATTCCCAGGAGAACCGGTTGAGCTCCGCTCCAGAGTTTATAAAGAGAGAAATACTGTATCCCTGAATCGATGTTAAATGCTGCTTCGCTTATACCTGGAGTCCAGGCCATAATCATCATCACCGCGGAAAGAAAAATCATACCTGCTTTCATGGGCAGTGTGGGCTTTTTCTTAAGAGCAGGGGGGTTGTCTGTTTTTTTCATAAATGTAAAGTACATTATTTTGGCAAAAGAAAGAGTCGTGCCGATGCCGGCTATATACATGCCGTAATATGCCAGCTGACTGGCTGTTTCTGCCTTTATCAAAGTTTTACTGAGATAACCATTGAAAAAAGGAGCTCCTGAAATTGAAAGGGAGGCAATTAGCCCGGCCACAAAGGTTATGGGCATTTTTTTCCACAGGCCTCCCAGGTCTTTCAATTTTTCCGTTCCCACGGCATAAATTACTGCTCCGGCCATCATAAAGAGCAATCCCTTGTAGAGGATGTGATTGATAACGTGAAAGAAACCCCCTATATTGCCCGCATGGGTGATAAGTCCCATACCAGCGATCATGTAACCCACCTGGCTTACGATGTGATAGCAGAGAATTCGGCGAATTGTTGACTGCTGCAAAGCTAAAGCTACCCCAAATAGAGCATTGAACACACCAGCATAGAGGATAAATTCACCGTCGAGTATATGATACAGGCCGTAAACTCCTACCTTTGTGGTGTATGCTGATAGGAGCACGCTATAAAACAGGGGCACATTGGAGTAAGTGCGCGGAAGCCATGTATGCACTCCCGCAAAAGCCATCTTGATTGCCACCGATATTATAAAGAAAATCGTGCCCGCCTCTGCTGTGCTGAGGGCAATGCTGCCTGTGGTTGTATAATGAAGAATAATCCCCCAGAGCATGCACATGCCGCCAAAAATTAGGATCAGAAAGAAGTGCTGGGCAATTCGACGCCTTTTTTCGTCTTTCATATTGTAAACCAAAAAGAAAGTGGCTACATTCATAAGTTCCCACAGGACGAAAAAGCTGAAAAAGTCACCGACATAGAGCAGGGAAACTGAAAAGCCCAGCAGAAGCAGCACTATCATGTAAAATTTCTTTTTAGCCAGCTTATATGAATAAAGAAATGAACTGAAACCAAAAAGAACGAAGATTACTGAAACAGTTCTTGAGATTTCATTGACTCGAAAAAGAACAAGCTCAAAATCGAGAAAGTCAAGAGTTAATAGTGCTTCGGAGAGGGGGATTTCTCCAAAGGAGATACCAAAGATGATATAATAAAGTGCCGTTGCGCTGGCGACTGCAGACAGTATGAATAATTTTTTATTATCATTGATTAAGTATGCAAAAAGAGCTGCCAGTATGAAAAGAAAGCCTGGATTAATCATATTATCAACCTCCCCCCAGTATCATAGTAATGTAATTGGCCCTCTCCAGGAGAAACTGGGGAGCCCCATCTATAAGATTGAGGATAATCATGGGTATGATTCCCGTAATTACACAGATGCTACCCAGCAGGAAGGGAGGGACCTCTTCTGTCAGGGAAAATTTGGGTATATCCAGCCCATCAATTTCCACATCCGGAGCGGTAAAAATAGCTCGAATAATGCCCAGATAGTACCCGAGGGAAATGACACTCCCCACAATCACCATCAGGGCGGGAAAATAAAATCCAGCATCGGCCGAAGCCTGCAAAATCATCCATTTGCTGATAAATCCGTTGAAAGGAGGAAGTCCCACCAGAGCCAGGAGTATCATTACAAAGAGGAGTGAGGTCTTGGGCATAACTCCGCCCACTCCCCTTAAATCTTCAAGCTCATAGCCACCCGAAACTTTGGCCAAATTGCCACTGGCAAAAAATATTGTGCTCTTCATGACGGCATGATTGATCAAATGAAAGCTGCCGGCCACAATGCCGGCTGCGGTGCCGAGCCCGAAAGCTACCATTATATAGCCCATTTGAGCAATTGTTGAATAACCCATGATTCGCTTAACATTGGACTGCCTGAAGGCGACGGAATGGCCGAAGATTATGGTAACAGCACCCCAGTAGCTTATTATGATATCGAGAGAGAATGTCTGCAAAAATTCAACGCCGAAAAATATGTATATGATTCTCATAAGAGCGAAAAAGCAGGCCTTAATAACCAGACCGGATGAGAGAACATTGTATGCTATAGGCACACCGACATAGGCGTCGGGCAGCCAGGTGTGCAGGGGAACAAGGGCAAATTTCACACCAAGGCCGATCACATAAAAAGAGAGCAGCACGTGTCTTACCAGGGGTTCTACCGTATCCAGCTTTTCCGGTATTAAAGCCATATTTAAAGTTCCGGTGGCCTGATAGGTAAGCACTATGGCCAGGAGCAGAAAAACTCCGCTGATTGTGCCTATAATCAGATACTTATAGGCGGCCTCTATGCTGAAATCATCATCTCTAAAAGCAACAAGACTGTAAGAGCTGATTGAGGTAATTTCAAAGAAAACATAAAGATTGAAAAGATCAGAGGTCATTATCATGCCTGATACGCCGACAACCAGGATATTGAAGAGCAGGAAAAAAGCGCTTTTTTTCTTTCCAATTTTGGTGCTTGAGTAAATAGCAACCAGCAGCACTATTAGAGATAGAAGAATTAACATAACCAGCGTGAAATCATCGAGGGCCAGATTTATGGCAATTAAGCGTTCCCATTCTCCCAGATTATAAACATAAGGCAGCTGATCGCGAAAGATTATATGGGTTAATACGACCAAAAAGTAAATAAATCCGGCTGAGAGGACAAAGGGTTTCAGCCATTTCTTTTTATAGTGATTGATAACTCCGCAGGCAAATCCTACAAAGAGAGGTATGATTATTATCCAGATAGCCAGATCCATTGTAGCTTCCATGGTTACCTCCTATCATTTGTTCTAACCTCGCAGATCTCTTATCTCATGAATATTTAACGTCTTATAGTTTTCGTACAATTTAATAATCAGAGCCAGCATTATTGCCGTGGTGCTGGCATTTATAACGATGGCAGTTAGGGCCAGGGCGTGAGGCAGAGGATCAACCACCACCTCATAGGTTTGATCCAGCACAGGCGCGGTGCCCTCAGGCACATAAGCGATGGCTCCCAGCAGAAGAATAATAGAAGATTCGATAATGCTTATTCCCACCACAATCTTAATCATATTGCTGCGAGTAAGAACTGTATAAAGCCCCATACATATCAGAAGTGTTATGACGAAATATACGGGAAGCAAATTTATTCCTCCTTTGCCAGGGCAATGAAGATTATACTTAAACCGGCTCCCACTTTGGCCCCTACGGCCATATTTGCCAGGGGCATAATACCGGCGCTGAGCAGCTCTCCGGGATTACCAAGGTAAAAACCCGCCTGGGCGCTTGAGAAAAAGTGGCTGCTGACCGCTATACCAGCAACTCCCAGAGAAAGCAGGGCTATAGCCCCCCAGTCTTCCACCAGAGACAGTCCCTCTATTGTGACCCTTCTCTCCATATACAAAAAGCCATATGTAAAGACAATGCATATTACAGCGGCGCTCACCACCACACCTCCGGTAAATCCGCCACCGGGTGAGAGATGGCCGTTGAAAATTAGGTGAAGGCTTATCATGAAGAAAAAGGGAATTACAAGGGCAATTGTTCTATGAACTATTGAGGTGAATTCAGTTTTCAGCATTGCGATGTGTCGTTTGGGGATGAGCATAGCTACGGCGGAGGCGGCTGTGAAGATAACGGTTGCCTCTCCAAGAGTGTCAAAGGCTCTGTAGTCAAAGAGAACTGCAGTAACCAGATTGATTGCCCCCGTTTCCTCAACCCCCAGATTAACGTAATGCTCTGCAAGAAGGCTTTCTATTTCTATATTGTATACGTAATAAAATGTTGTCATTATGACCACACCGAGCATAGAGACTATCGCCAGACTGGCCAGCTTATTTTTATTCATTCCACTCCCCCCGTTTTGCTTATTGTTATAATGAAAAAGCTGGTCATTATTCCGGCGGAAATAACCGCTTCGGCCAGGGCAACATCGGGAGCCTGCAAAAAGATAAGAATTACCACCAAAACCCCGCTGAAAATGCTCAGAGTTATTATGGAGTTTAATAAATTTTTCGTAAATAGAGCAAAAGCTGCAGCAAGCACAAGCAAAATTAGCAGGAAATAAAATATCAGATTACTCATTTTTCTCAGCCCCTTCTTTCATGTCATCTCTTATCATATTTTCAGGTATAACACCTATCTGATAAGCTGATTTTGACAGAGCATGAGCCACCACGGGATTGGTGACCAGAAGGAAAATTATTAATACGATCAATCTATATGTAACCGGGGAAATTCCCTCTTTCAAAATTGAAGCAAGCAAAATTGATACTCCTCCCCCCACGAGACATTTTGAACTTGCATGCATCCTGCTGTAAAAATCCGGAAACTTAATTAAAGCCACACCTGTGCCCAAAAAGAAGGCCGCTCCGCTTATCATGAGTATGTAGTATACTGCGGATCTAAAATAGAGCAAAATATCGATTTTGATTACCTCCTTTCGGGGCTGCCGAAGTACTTTGCCATGACTAAAACATCTATGAAAAGCAGCAGGCCGTATACGAGGGCTACATCCAGAAAAATTACCCTTTCAAAAAATATTCCCAGCATAACCAGAGTAACAAGAAGCATAATGCCTATAGAGCTGACTGCGGCAATCCTGTCCAGCACGGAAGGGCCTTTTACGACCCGATAAAAAGAAACCGCAGCGGATAACAAAGTTATAAATATAACAGCTTCTAAAAGCATGACTAAATACCCCTTATAATTTAATATGATTCTTCACAAATTTTCTCAAATTTTCTTCAGATCATTCGATGGCTATTCAGATAATAGCTGATCAGAGCATAGAGCAAAAAGACAAAAAGATAAAGTTATCATCCAAAAATTCTATCTATCCACGGTTCAAAGGCACCAATTATTATCTCTCTCATCTCTTTGCTATCATGAGTTGTTATCTGGATCCAGTGAATGTAATAGGTGTTTTTATCATCGTTATAATCCATGGTAAGGGTGCCGGGTGTTAGGGTTATCAAATTTGCCAGCATGCTGACTGCCGATACTGTGGGGGCATCTGTTTTAATCTCCACTATGCCGGGGTTTATCAGAGAGGGGAAAATAATAAGCTTGATAACCTGAAGAGAAGCTTTGTAGGCCTGAAAGACAAAAACAGGGGTAAAGATAACCAGCAGAAAAAATTTCTTTGTGTAACCCGCAATGCCAAGGGGGCGAGAAGGTTTGTGAAGGAGATAATTTCGGAAGAAGACCACAGTGACGAGGCTGACGGCTGTACCGAGAATCAAATTGTAAAGGGAAAAATTGCCGCTGAGCAGAAACCAGAAGGCAAGAACAAGGAAAAATGCGAAAATTGATCTGGGCCTATACATATTTTTTGCTCCTTTTTTAGGATAAAATAGTTTTTCATGAATAAATATGTAAAAGAAGGAGGCTCATCTGTGAATTTTGTAACTGATGACATTATATCAAACTGCATTTAGAGTTTCAATCAAAACTCAAAAAACTTTTGGTAAGATTGAGGTATTCGATTTTATGTGAGGTTTTTTTAGGAGAGGCCTGAAGTTCAGGGTATTGGTTAAAGGATTAATTCCGAATTAACTCTGATTTGAAATAAATCTAAATTTCCCAAACGTCTTTTAGCCTCTTTTTTAGGTTAAATTGCAGGAAATTTACCGGTTTATGTTCAAATTATAAAATAGGTTACAAACAGGTTAAATAGTGAGGGTATTATATTATCTGGCAATTTTGGATGTCATGAAAATTAGATAAAAGGAGGCATGTATACTAATGGAGTTTGAAGAAGTAGTGAATAAAAGGCGTAGTATAAGGAATTATAAGGATAAAGATGTGGAAGATGAAAAAATTGAAAAGCTTCTCGATGCCGCCATGCGCGCCCCTTCAGCGAATAACAGGCAGCCATGGCATTTTGTAGTGATTGAGTCCGAGAAGACGCAGGATGAGATCATGGATATTCATCCCTACTCCTCCATGCTGGAGGAGGCACCTCTGGCTATAGCCGTCTGCGGAAATACAGAAAAGAGCGAGCACTACTGGGTGCAGGACTGCTCTGCCGCCACGCAGAATTTGCTTTTGATGGCAGAAAATCTCGGTCTGGGGGCAGTCTGGCTTGGTGTTTATCCCCGCAAGAATAGGCATGAAAGAATAGGGGAGCTGCTTGAGCTGCCGAAACACATCATACCTTTAAGCATAGTTGCGGTGGGCTATCCTGCTGAGGAAAGCAGAGAAGTTGACCGTTTCGATGAGGATAACGTCCATCGGGAGAGGTGGAACGGATAAGTCAGTCGTCATCTAAATTCTGTCGGTTATCTAAATAAATTTTTTTCTCTGTAATCAAAGTATGAGAAACTTTTTCTGGAAAATCTTTAAGCAAAAAGCCTTATAAGACTTTTATATTTGTATGTATATTTGTTTAAGCTTTTTGAATTTA
>CAZVZM010000070.1:0-10499 GCA_964630835.1 uncultured Halanaerobiaceae bacterium | reverse complement strand
ATTATTTTGAAAATATCGTAAAAAATTATAGGCATGCCCGGGAAAATGAAAAATTTACTGGACATGAATTGGGCGATATTTTTCGCCACTACATACCTGAGCTTCTGGAAGAAGAAATTGCCTCTCTCAAACATCTTGATAAGGATAAATTTAAAATTAAAGGTTCCATTGGTCAATCTAATTGGGCATATGTTCCTTGGCTTGGAATTTTTGATACTGATATAACTTCCACTGCTCAGCAAGGTGTATATATCGTTTATTTGTTTTCACAGGATATGGAAAGAGTATACCTGACCTTTAATCAGGGTGTTACAAATTCTACTCCCCAGGAGCAGGAAGAGACAAAAAAATTAGTTAGAGAAGAACTTGATCTTTCAAATATAAGTATTGATGATAATGTAGAACTGGCCGAGAAGGGAACCGGAAAAGAATATGAAAACTCTGTGATCGGTTATGTAAAATATAATGCTGAGGATATTAAAGAAGGTAAAATTTCAGAAGAAAGACTAAAAAGTGATCTTCATAATATGCTGGATATCTATCAGCGGTATAAGAACAGGATTTATTTTTCTGATGAGAAGTCTGAAGAGTTGCTTTATACAAAAGAGGTAGATTGGTCTGTTTTTAACTACGGTATTACTTTACCTGTATCGATTCATGATAAATTTAAATATTTGGCTGAGCTTGATAGAGGAGAATCTAAACAAATTAATCTGGAAATTGATGATGAGAAATACAATGCTGTGCTGACAAATGCAGATAGGGATACTAAAAGTGATACTTTACAGATCAGATATGACAGCAATGAAGATTTGCTTGATAAATTGAAAGATAAATTTCAGGATACATACGAACATCTCAAACAGGCAAGACAGAATAATACTTCTACTGCTGCACATGAACTCCCGGAAGATTTAAAGGGTTATCTGAAAATTTATTCTTCCAAAATCAAAGATGAACTGAAGCTTGAAACTCAACCTGCTTCCCCCATATCCAGTCCTTCCATCGAAGAAACCCTCTCTCACATCAAAAATTATCTAATTGCTCATGGTTTCTTTTACCCGGAGGGTATGCTGGAAAATTTTTATCTTTCCCTGAAGACGAAGCCCTTCGTTCTTTTGGCCGGCATATCCGGTACAGGCAAAACCAAACTGGTAGAACATTTTGCTCATTCGCTGGGCTGCAGTGCCGACAACGGACGCTATCAACTCATATCTGTGCGTCCGGACTGGAATGACAGCTCCGATCTTTTAGGCTATAAAAATATAGATGGCAAATTTGTTCCCGGGCCAATGATAGGTATCCTCCAGCATGCCCAGGAAAACCCCAATGATATCCATATTGTCTGCCTGGATGAGATGAACTTAGCCAGAGTGGAGTACTATTTCAGCGAATTTCTCAGCAAAATGGAAACGCGCCAGAAGCAGGATGGACGCATATTGAGCGATCCTCTTTTTACTGCTAGAGATTTTGAAAAGCCGGGGGATAGGGAAAAATATGCAGGGTTGCACATTCCCGAAAATCTCTATCTGGTGGGCACTGTGAACATGGATGAGACCACCCATCATTTCAGCAAGAAGGTGCTGGACAGGGCCAATACCATTGAATTTTCTCAGATTGAGTTAGAACAGCTTAATCTATCCCGGCCCGAGGATAGACCAGCTCCTCTAAAGCAGGTGAAAAATGATTTTCTTAAGCCAGAGTTTATCAGCATGAGCGACTGCCCGGGTGAGAAAAAAGAATTTATAGAGAAACAGGTGATAGATCCCCTGCAAGAGATAAATGATATTCTGGAAGAAGCCAGCCTGCATATAGGATACAGGGTGCGGGATGAGATGGCTTTCTATATGATCTACAATAAGTGCTATGAGCTTTTGCGGGAGCGAGAAGCCTTCGATTATCAGCTGATGCAGAAGATTTTACCCCGCATCCAGGGCAGCTCTCAGATAATTAAACAGGTGATAGTTGAACTGTTTAAGCTGGCAGCTGAAATTGATGACTTCAATGAACATCAGGATGATCCCGCTCAGATGGTATCAGCAAGGAAGGAAGAGAATGATCCCTACAAAAGCATGCGCTATCCCCGGGCAGCTGAAAAGCTGGCTTTAATGTACAGCAGAATGGAGCAGGACGGTTTTACTTCCTACTGGCTTTAATGGTGCAACAGTGGAGAAATTATCTGTTTACTTTTCACTGCATCGATATGACATTATGATATTTTAACCGGGATAGATCCCTTTTGAGGCCGGGGAAAACGCATTGATATTTATGGATGCAGGATTGTTATGTAAAAGCCATCTTTTTGTATGAGGAGGATTGATGTGGCAGGTTCTACAAAGAAGGATCTTTTGATGCTCAAAACCGATAAATTTAAATTTTATATGCGGGGAAAGCCCTATCATCCCCTATTGGGGAAAAGTTATTATGAGGATTTAGGAGCTGATGAGGAGAGCAGGGAGGGCAGCGAAGATAATAATAAAAAAGCCTGGGCCAGCATCAAAGCTGGCTGTTATAAAGGGTGTCAGCTGCAAGAAGTGACCTATTTTCATCCCGATAGGGGTTTTATAAACGTGGAGGAGTTTGAGGATAACCGCCTGGAAATAAGCCTGCCTCCTCTATTTTTTGAAGAACAGGATTATGAAATCACCATCAGGATCCATGAAGAGGGGAACTCTTTCAATTTTTTCCATGAAAATCCCCTTTTGCGGGACGAGGTGAGGCCTCTGCCTGATGATGATAGTGTTTTAACCGGGAGCATAAACTTCGGCAGCGATGTGGGTTATTCGCACCTGGAGATAAGGGAGGATAAAAAGCGGCCGCTTTTGGATCTAAGAATTGAAGTTTTTCCGGCCAAGCTGGATTATCGCCAGGATTATCATCGCCTGCTTAAGGAAGTTAACGATGAAATATATAACCTGGCATACGACTTTTTGCGGCGCACATTCCAGGAGATGAGACTGCGCGATGAAGATGAGGGCAAGCCGGATCCCTCGGAGTTTTTCAGCATACTGGAGCAGATTATGGAGCGCTTTCGTCGTGCTTTCAGGCGGCTTATGCGTTCACCTCATCACCGCTTTCAAAAGAGGACCCGGGTATTGCCAGCAGGCAGGGTTAAAAATGTGAGCAGGGAGAGCCTGAAATGGATCAGGCGCAATCCGGAACACTTTGACAGAGAGCGCGGCCGGCCGGAGAAGGTGCTTAATATTGAAAAACAGTTTAGCTATGATACCTTCGAGAACCGCTTTGTGCGGTGGATGATTGAAAGGATCAAAGAGCAGCTGAATATTTTTCTGGAAAAACATCGCCAGGTTTATGGAGAGGATAAATACATAACTGGCAGGATCAAAGGCTTTGAGCGGGATTTTGACCGCATGCTGGAGAGGACTTTCTTAAGCCAGGTGGGAAAATTAAAACAGATGCAGTCGCTCTCATTGGTGCTGCAGATGGCTCCCGGCTATCGCGAAATCTATAAATACTATCTGATGTTGAAGCGAGGACTTGCCTTCAAGGGAAAAATATATCAGCTATCCATGAAAGAGCTCTCCCGCCTGTATGAATACTGGTGTTTTCTCAAGCTGGAGAAGATACTGCGAGAGGAGTATGATTTAAAGCGGCAAAATCTGGTGGCAATTGGCCACGATGGACTCAATGTTAAGCTGGAAAGGCGAGGACGGGCCGAGGCAAAATTTGAAAACCCAAAGACTGGCGAAACCTTTTCTCTGCAGTATAATACCAGCCAGGGAAGCAAGATCACCACCGGGCAGAGACCGGATAATATTCTGGAGCTTAAAAAAGAGGGGCGAGCCCGTCATGGCAAAAAGCCGGGTGAGGTAAAATATAAGTTTGTTTTTGACGCTAAATATCGCCTGGAGAAGGTTGAGACAGACGGAGAAGATAGCGAGGAAAATGAGGCTGAGTTTGAGGAAAAATCATTTGAAGATGATGGTAAGATGAGGGGAGGGGATTATCTTCTGGGGCCGCCCAGGGATAGCATCAACACAATGCATCGCTATCGGGATGCCATCATTGCAGAAGAGCAATCTCGCATAGCTGAGGAAACTAAAGAAATGAATGGAGCTTATGAAAATAGTGGAGGTGAGGGGCGATGTCGGCGGCCAGTTGTGGGCGCTTTTGTTTTATTTCCCTGTCCGGAGGAGAAAAAATACAAGGAAGAACACGATTTCTACAAGAGCATCTCCCGGGTCAACGTGGGAGCATTTCCCTTTATGCCGGGCAGCACAAAACTGGTCAGGCAATTTTTGAAGAATATTGTCGAGGAGAGCTTTTTTAGCGGTTTTGAGAGAAATATTTTACCGGTCGGCAAGAGGCAGTATCTGGACAGGCAGGAGTTTGACCGGAATATGCTGGTAGGATCTCTGCGCGGGCCGGAGCAGCTGGACTTTATTTTGGATGATAATAGCCCCACTTTTTATCACATTCCCTGCCGGCAGATTAAACTGCACGAACATAATCTCAAGTATCTGGCTGTATATCAAAGCAGGCGCCAGTTTGGAGAGAATTGTGGCATAAAGTATTACTGGCGCATAGACGACATAAAGGTAAAGGAGCGGAGGAAGATCCCCGCAGGAAAGAGCAGTTCTGCAGAACCATATTACGTTATCAATCTGAGGGATAGGGGAGTGCGCGATAAACCCATTAAACCGATGGGCTATGGATTGAGTTTGAGCCACATCTACTGCAATTATGATCTCTTTCGTCGCGCTGAGGTGCTGCCGGACTTACATATTAAAAGCTGGCGAGGCTGGAGGATCTGGCTGGAGCTAAAGAGGATGCGAGATGATATTAAGGTTGAGATGGAAGAGAGTGGGACTTTTATTATAGCCGGTGAGGAAATAGAGGGGTTTGTCTCTGGCGATATTTATGTGCAGGTGCAGGATGATAATGTAGTCATCGAGAATTATGAAAGTGAGGATAGCAGCCAGGATAACTATCCTCTTGATGAATTTGTGCATAATCTGCGCGGGGTTTTTAAGGAGATTTAGAAATAGAATATTTAAGGATAGGGGATTTCCGGCGGAGATTTAAGAGTTAAATTTTATAAAGGCGGTAATCTCGCTATTTTTAGTCAAAGCTTTAAAGCCATGTTTCTCATAAAATTTAATGAGACGGGGAAGCCTGTCAGCCAGGATTATTTTCTGGCGCACATCGGGAAAGCGATCAAGGCAGCGGGTGAGCATCTCGCTTCCGATCCCCTGCCCCTGATAATCAGGTGATACAAGTATATCCTGAATGTAGAGAGAGGTATGCCCATCTCCCACAGCGCGCAAAAATCCAATCAGCTCTTCCCCGTGGCGGGCTGTGAGGACAAAAACGGAGTTTTCTATTCCTGCCCAAAGCTGCTCAAACTCCTGCAGATAGGCCTGCCAGCCGACAGCCTCATAAAGCTGCCTTATTTCATTTCTATGGGGGATTTCCTGACTCTGGTATGTTATATCTTTCATCGTCTCCACCTCCCTGTTTGTTATATAGTATAGTTTATTATATAGTTTAAGCCGGGGAGAAATATTCCTGCCGCAGGGGATTTTTTATTCCTAAAAATAATGATATAATGATCATGTCATTTATGCCAGTTTAATATTCAGTGCCATATAACTGGAGATAATAAAATCCCTAAAAATATGCGAAAAACGCATAATGAAGATGAAGCTGTATGAAATAGCCCTGTTAGATTGGATCGAGAGCAGCACTGCTGGTAAGAGGATGAAGGCTTAATATTTACAATACAGAGGAGGAGATGTCGTGAGCTTATCCGAAGATATTTTGATGGAGTTTTCGAAGGAGCAATCCTGGGAGAAGGGCTTAAGATATTATCACGACGGCAGAGTGCAGGAGGTGCTTTTGGACGGGGATACTCTGAAGGCAAAAGTCAGCGGAAATAGCTATCCATTTTATGAGGTGGAGCTGAGTATTGAAAGGCCCCGCCATCATTTCTGCAGCTGTCCCTATGACTGGGGTGGTCTGTGCAAGCACATAATTGCGGTGGGCCTTACCTGGATAAAGAGCAAAGGGGAAGTTACCCGTGCGGATAAAAAGAAAGCCGAGATCCGGGAGAGGCTGGAAGAACTCACGGGAAAGATGGAAAGAGAGGATTTTCTCGACTTTTTAACCGATCTGGCCATGCATCAGCATGAGATTGAGCGAAAGTTATCCAATTATGTGGAGGAGAAGGGTGAGAAGAAGGGGTTTAATTCTGAAGAGAGCAGGTTAAGAAGGATGGAGATACTGCATCAGGAAGCTCTTTCCATCATTGAGGATTTTAACTACTACGGGCGCGGCGGTGAGCTGGATGAGGACAATTTCTACGATTGTGCATATGAAATGAGAATGCTGCTGCAGGAGCAGGAGTGGCCTGATCGGCTGCGGCAGAAGATAATCAAAGACTTTACTTCTCAGTACCTGGAGGGCAGCTGCATGCTCGTGGATGCTGCCTTTGATCTGGCCCGGGAGGCGGCAGAGACCGAGGAGGACTGGCAGATGATGGTTGACCTCCTGGAGCAGTCGGACAGCAGTTATCACAGGGAAAAAGCGATGAAAATTCATCTGGATAAGCTGGGCAATACGGAGAAATTTCTGGAATACAGCAAGCAGAAGATGACCAGCGCTGAGGACTATTATCGGCTGGTGAAATATTACGATAAGGTGGGTGAAATTGAACGGGCGGCAGATGCGGCTCAAAAGGGGATTGAAGCTGGAGGCCGGGGAGTATATGAAAACGTAGCCTATCTGAGAAATTATTATGCTGAAAAGGGAGAGTATGAGCGTGCACTTGAATTTTTTGTCCGGGAATTTGAGCAATCTCCCGGCCTTGAAAAATTTTTCGAAGTGCTGGATTACTGCCACCCCGAAGATAAAGAGGAGACAGAAAAGAGGATGATCGAGTATCTTAACGAGAGAGATAGCCATGCCCTGCTGGCCGATATATATGAAGAAAAGGGGGAATACGAGAATGTATTGCATCTGGTGAAGGAAAAGGATGTTGCTCCCGCGGAGGATGATGAAATACTGGATGAGAAGTTTCCCCGGGAGATGATAGAGGTATATAAGGATGAAGTCCAGAGGCACATAGATGCCAAAAAGAGAATGAGCTATCGCGTGGGGGCAGAAACCGCCCTGAAAATAAAGAAGATATACTGTCAGCACCTGGATGAGGAGGAAAAGTGGGAGAGTTATATCCAGAACATTCTGGATGAATATCCCCGTCATCCGGCTCTGCAGGAAGAATTCAAAAGGATCTGCCTGCAGTGATCTGATGATACCCGGGAAAAGTTTGTGATATTTTTTGCAAATGGGCAGGAATGTGTTAAGTTATCGCGAAAAGATATTAATAGGATCGATCATTATTTAATTTTAGAAATCTGATGCTGGGAAAAAATTTATTTTGAAAAATAGCATATGCCTCCTGAGTCTAGGGCCCTGCTGCCTGCGATCAGGGAGTCTATAAGTTCTCACAGGGCCCTGGTATGTCCAATTTTAGGCCTGTTTTTTTATTTTGACCTGATATTCATCATAATTTCAGGTTTTTTCCGAGACATATTTATATCATTATCGGTTTCGTGTTCAATAATCACACATCATATAATAACTCAGCCTGGGGTGATAATATGTCCAAAAGAATTGGATCTGTGGCTGTAGTGATTGATGATCGTGAGGAGGCTGCGCCGCGGGTAAATGATGTTCTCTCAAAATACAGCAATCTGATTATAGGGCGCATGGGAGTGCCCCGCCGGGAGAACAATATGGGAGTTATATCGCTTCTGGTAAAGGGCAGCACCGACGAAATTGGTGCCATTACCGGAGAACTCGGCTCGCTGGAAGGGGTTACTGTCAAATCCGCCCTTACCTCAAGGGAGGTGGAGGATTAAAATGGACAAAAAAATAGCCGAACAGGACTGTCTCCCCCGAGAACAGACTGCCAGAGTTGAAGAGCTGGCCGGGCTTTTTCGGGAGGATCGCGTCGAAGATATTCTGGCCCGGGGAGAAGAGCTGGCCCGGGATAACGAAAAAGTAGAAAATATAATAAATGAGTCGGTGAATTTAGAGGGGTTAAGCCCCGTTGAAACTGCCGCTCTGCTGCAGGTGAAAGATCGGGAGATGCTGGATTTGATGCTGAAGACAGCCCGCCAGGTTAAAGAAACTATCTATGGTAAAAGGCTTGTTCTTTTTGCCCCTCTATATTTTGACAATATCTGTGAGAACAGCTGTCTGTACTGCGCTTTCCGCCGGGAAAACGAGAAGGTTGAGCGCAAAAAACTCACGCAGGATGAAATTCAAAAAGAAGTCGAGGCGCTTATCGAAAAAGGGCACAAGAGGCTACTGGTGCTAACCGGCGAGAGGGAGAGAGAGGATCTAACCTATCTGCTGGAGGGGATACGGACTGCCTATGACACCGAAACAGAGGCGGGTGAGATAAGGCGGATAAATGTCGAGATAGCCCCGCTCACTGTAGAGGGATTTGCAGAGCTGAATGAGCTTGGTATAGGCACATACACCTGTTTTCAGGAAACCTACCACCGTCCAACCTATGAGAGGCTGCATCCCTCCGGGCCGAAATCGGATTATGACTGGCGCCTCTCGGTGATGGACAGGGCCATCAAAGGCGGAATAGATGATTATGGTATCGGTGCTCTCTTTGGTCTTTACGACTATAGATTTGAGGTTATCTCTCTTCTGCTTCATGCGGATTATCTTCAGGACAGGTACGGCGTGGGCCCTCATACGATTTCAGTGCCGCGCCTGAATATGGCGGCGGGAGCTCCGCTTGGCGAGCCGCCCTCACCGGTGTCTGATTTTCAGTTTAAAAAACTTGTCGCCGTCCTGCGGCTGGCAGTTCCCTATACCGGGATTATTCTGAGCACCCGGGAGGAAGAAAGCCTGCGGGATCAGCTTTTCCGTCACGGTGTTTCGCAGATCAGCGCCGGTTCCCGCACCTCACCGGGTGGTTATGAGGAAGCCCGGCAGCGAGAGTCGAAAGAGGAGCAGTTTTCACTGCATGATACCCGTCCCATGGCCGAGATAATTTACGAGCTGGCTGAAAAAAATTACCTCCCCAGTTTCTGTACCGCCTGCTATCGCAGGGGACGCACCGGGGAAGATTTTATGGAACTGGCCCGTCCGGGCAAAATTCAGAAGTACTGCAAACCGAATGCCATGATAACTTTTAAAGAGTATCTGGAAGATTTTGCCGATGAGGAACTGCAGGAGCTGGGGGAAAATTGCCTGGAACATCATATAAACGAAATCAAAGAAGATGACCCTGATCAGGCAGGTAATGTGAGGGAAAGATTAAATAAAATTGGCCGGGGAAAAAGAGATCTTTACCTGTGATTTTGAAATTTCCAGACCAGAATAAAGAGCGAGGTGAAATGACATGGGGGAAGGTGCAGTTTTGCATGACGGGGACATGAAAAATTTGACCCGGGAGGAACTTACCCGCCTCCTTCAGCTGGAGGATCAAGAGAAAATTGAAAGTTTATACCGCCGTGCCTATCAAAAGAAAGTCGAGAATGTGGGTAAAAAGGTATATTTTCGTGGTATAATAGAGTTCAGCAATCATTGCCAGAAAAACTGCTATTACTGTGGAATAAGGCGCGGCAACCAGACCCTCACCCGGTATGAGATGAGCCGGGAAGAGATAATCAAATCGGCCCGCTGGGTGTATGATAATGGCTATGGTTCGCTGGTGCTGCAATCCGGCGAGATTGAGAGCGAGGAATATACTACCTATATCGAGAACCTCATCCGTGATATAAAGGAGATAAGCGGGGGCGAGCTGGGAATAACCCTTTCTCTGGGAGAACAGAGTGAAAATACCTACCGCCGCTGGTTCCAGGCGGGAGCTCATCGCTATCTCCTGCGCATAGAGACTTCAAATCCCGAACTTTATAAGGAGCTGCATCCGGGAGACCATCAATTTCAGCGGAGGCTTGAGTGTTTGAATAATCTGCAGGAAATAGGTTATCAGACCGGCACCGGCGTGATGATTGGCCTGCCCGGACAAAGTCCGGCGGATCTGGCCGCCGATCTGAAATTTTTTCAGCGCTACGGTATCGATATGATTGGCATGGGCCCCTATGTGACACATACGGGCACCCCCCTGGCTTCCGGGGATAAAATACCGGACGATTCGGGCGAGAGAAATCTGGATTTAAGCCTTAAAATGGTAAGCCTTTTGAGAATATTGATGCCGGATGTGAATATTGCCGCTACCACCGCGCTGCAGGCTCTGCATCCCAGGGGAAGAGAGAAAGCTTTGAAAGCGGGAGCGAACATCTTGATGCCTGTTGTGACGCCCCGTGAATATCGGGAGGATTATCAGCTTTATGAAAATAAACCCTGCATAGATGAAGATGCCGGGGATTGCAAGGGATGTCTCAGCAAAAGAGTGGAGAGCATCGGAGAGGATATAGCCTACGGGGAATGGGGAGATCCTCCTCATTATTTCCGCCGGCTTGGCAGCAGGACAGCTGAACTGGGTGGTG
>CAZVZM010000069.1:0-10585 GCA_964630835.1 uncultured Halanaerobiaceae bacterium | reverse complement strand
TTAAAATACCACATACCTTGACCTTTGTCAAGGAGATAATATAAAAAGCTTATAGAAAGTTCCAGCTTGCAATCATACCTGTTATCTGATAAAATAAATTTCGGTGTTCATCATATAATAAGCAATAAACTGAAGATTACCCGGTAAATATAAAATCAAATTTTGAGGAGGTGCACAATTTGCCAACTTTAAAAAAGAATTCAGAAAAAAGAGTAAGGGTGGAAGAAAGAAACACAAAATACAATCAAAAATGGAGAAAGAAAGTTAAAGAAGTCATTAAAAACTTTGAAACAACCGTAGAAAAGAATGGTCAGGAAGAAGCTAAGGAAGCTCTTTCCAGGGCATTTAAGACTCTGGATAGAGCGGCTGCCCGAAATATCCTTCCGGAAAAGAGAGCCGCCCGCAAAAAGTCTCGCCTGCATCGTCTATTCAACGAAAAATTTTCCCCTGAGCAGGGCGAATAAATTTCTGTAAGCTTTTCAATCTTTACCATAAATAAATTACAAAACATAGCTTATCCTCTGAACAGGGATAAGCTTTTTTTGTTTGATTTATCCTTTGTCTGTTCCTGATTGATTGCCCAGTTTATACTAACTCATTATCAGAAATTAAGTGTATTTATCACAGCTTGAAATTTTTCCTCTGCTTAAATTTAGTTTTCGGCCATGGACATGACTCAAGCTACGAAAAATTTCGAGTGTCACTTCTCCTCATAGTTTCCTGCAATTAAAGGTGATTGGCAGTCTCTTTACAGCATACATCGTAAATTTCACAATAACGGTAACGGAGAAGATCCAAAAATTAAATTTCTATGTCCAGCAAAAAATCCTCAACCGGACCTCCTTCCTCAAAATACTTTCCCGTTACAATCCGCCTGTTGGCTCTTCGGAGTTTATCAAGGCTCTCAATCAACTCATCCCTGCTAAACCTTTTTTCCTGAGATAAACATTTTTTTATTGAATAAGGATGTTCTCCCAGGCGGCGTGCAATTTCATCGGGACTGCTTATTTCTTGCTTCATCTCCTTAACTGCCACAAGCAATTTGAGCTGTCTGTGGATCATGGCTATTACATACATTGAACTTTTGCCCTCTCGTATAAGCTGACGATAAATTTGCAGGCACCCTTTTACATCTCCTTCCGCCCATCTATCTATAAGAGTAAAAATAAAATTGTCCTCCAAAATTCCCTCCCGGCTCAAAATTCCCTGGCAGTCCTTCAGATTCACCCATTCACTGCCATAATTGAGGGTAGCAATTTTGCTGATTTCCTGAGATAGGGCATCCAGCCTATTTTGAAACAATCCTTTCAAAGCATCTACAAGTTCCTGGTCCACTTTTATATTGTATTGAGCAAATTGATTTCTAATCCATTTATCAATTTTTCGTCTATCCGGAGCAGACATCTGAATTAAATTGCCCTGTTTTTTTATTGTTTTTACAGTTTTTAAACGTCCATCTACACCACTGCTGGTAAAATAAACCCCAATTCCCTGTGCAGAATTTTTTATCAACTCGATGAGCTTTTTATCACTGGAAGTCTTTTTTTTAAACAAATCCCTGCATTTTACAATCACCAGTTTACTGGCTGAAAACATATTCAAAGTGGTGACAGCTCTTTCCAGCTCCCCCCAGAAATCCTCGCTCTCTTCCTCCAGCTTAATTTTGGTCAGGTTTTCATCGCTAGCAGAGATCAATTTCTTCTCCACCCGGGTTAGTAACTGCCGAATTAGATAAGGTTCCTCACTGACGAGAAGATAAATATCCAGTAGGTGCTCTTTTTTTTGAGATAGTAATTCACTGGCCTTCACGTTCGAACCTCCTTCCAGTTTAAACTGCAACAGATATTAAATTCTGGAAAATATTAAACTCCGTTCAAAATGAAATTTTTCCTCTGCTTAAGTTTTATCTTCGGCAGATTGTTTTAAACAATCAGAGCCAAAAGCAGATATGCGCTGGCAATTAACCATACCAGACCCGGGAGCAGATAAAATACATTGCAATCAGTTTTCCACATGTAAAAAGCGCTGGATATCGCCTCGGGCAGTAAAAAAATAGCGGCGTAAGCAGCCATCAAAATTGCCGGCATTATAAGGGTTTCTGGACCATAAAACTTTTCGGAAAAGGTGAAATATTGACCATCAGTAAAGTTTATATACAGAGGGAGCTCAGAACATATGGACGCAAGAGACAGAAAAGGATCGAGCAAAAAATTGCCCGCTGAAGCCATTAATGAAGCTGCAGATTTGCTCACGGGAGCTATCAACAAAAAAAGTAAATTGGTTAAAATTATAGGTCCCAGAAGCGGAATTAGTATTAGATTTGCCACAAAACCGTTTAAATTTAATATTCCACTCATATATAGAAGTAGAGGCTGAGCACCGGGCTGAGCAGCTGCGCTGACAGCAAGGGGTAATGGCAGAAAACTTTTGAAGACAGGGAGAAATATGATTAACGAGCCCAGCACCAGAAAAGAAAGCTGAAAGCTAATTTCTTCTAAATAATTTGGATTGATCAACAAAATAAATGTACCTGCCACCCCCAAAATATTGAGGGTAGAGCCGGAAAACCTCGAATAGGACAGCATTATCCAGGCAGCCCCCATTATTCCCGCCCGCAAAAGGGAAGGACTGGCTCCCGCCAGCAAAACATAACCGGGAATAAATATTAAATTCAAAAATTTAACCGCTTCCAGGCGAAAAATTTTTGAAATCCATCCAAGAAATACCCTGCAGAAAAAAATTACATAGCCAATATGAAGTCCGGAAAGAGCCAGCAGATGCCCGGCTCCAGCCTGGCGAAGCAGCTCTTCAATCTCAGGATTTCCGCCTCGCTGACCCAAAATAATAGCCTTTAAGAGTTCCGCTTTTTCTGGTGCATAGTAAAGATCAAATTGAACTGAAAGGTTTTGTCTTGCTTCCAAAAAAACCGTCCGAATATAATCAATATAGCAGCCCAAAAGTACTGATACTGTGCTCCGCAGCTGCCAGCTTAAGATTAAAATTAAAATTGATATCGCCATGAGAAAATAAAAATTGCAGGGAATACAGGTGATACGATATATCAGAATCTCATCATTTTTACAGCATAAACTGCTGTTTTCCTCCATGATTTTCATATTCTTGAGTATATATTTACCGCTTAAAAATTTGCCCAATAAAATCAATACGGATAACAGGGCAATAACATAAAAATTATTCCACAGGATAATAAACTGAATCATTCCCATCAAAGTAAAAAAAACTACAAAAAATGGGTAATGTCGGATGAAAGACTTCATTGAACTGATATTTGATCGTGGATACCGTCAAAGGTTGCTTCTCCAATTCCAGTGACGTTCATAATATCCTCAACTGCAGTAAAAGGACCTTCACTTTCTCGATGAGAGACAATTGCTTTAGCCCGAACAGGCCCTATGCCTGTTAAAGAGGAAAGTCTGTCAGGGCCGGCAGAATTGATGTTTATAAGGCCGCTATCAATTGCCCCGGAAACTGAAGGTTTTCCATCCCATTCTGAAACGCTGCTTTCCCCGGTTTCAGCAGAAACATGCCTGCATGGTGGAATATAAATCTGTTCGCTGTTATCCAGTTCACTGGCTAAATTTATGGCATCGAGGTCAGCTGTATCCTTTTCCCCACCCGCAGCAATTATGCCGTCAACTATTCTCGCTCCTTCTTCAAGCCTGTAAACTCCGGGATACTTTACCTCACCAGCCATATGCACGGTAATCTTTTCCCCGTTTTGCTTCCGATTATCAATTATTTCAATTCCTGATCCATCATCTGTAGTGATTTCCTCACCTGAAAAGTTTGAGTCACCAGGGGCAATAATTTCTGGCAAACCGCCCCTGCCCAGCCAGAAAGCTATTACAGCCGTAAGCACAAGTGCGATCCAGAGTTTTTCTTTGCTTAATCTCAATATATATCACCTCTTTTAGGGAGATGATATATATTTCTACACTTTGATATATATTCCTCCATTATTTTCTATTTTTTTTAATTATTTCTTGTGTCTGGTCATTCCCTATTTCGACTCCTATCTTCAAGAAGATGACCCTTGATTTTTTCCAGAAGCAGGTCATTGGCTATATCATTAAGTCCACCATGAGGAATGATAATATCAGCCTTTGATTTGCTGGGCTCCACAAATTGCTCATGCATGGGCTTAACTGTAGAGGTATACTGTTTTTTGACGGATTCCAGAGTTCTCTCCCGTTCCTTAATATCACGTGTGATGCGCCTCAAAAGCCTGATATCACAATCAGTATCTATGTAAATTTTTAAGTCATACTGCTCACAGAGTTCCTGAAAATACAGAGCCAGTATTCCCTCCACAATTATTATACGGGAAGGTTCCACTTCTTTTTTTTCTTCAAGTCGTTCATTGGTTTTAAAGCTATAAACCGGTCTTTTTATGGGCTTTCCCTGCCTGAGCTTTTGAAGATGTTTGATGAGCAAAGAAATTTCAAAAGCATGGGGATGATCAAAATTAATCTGATCCTCCGGAACATCAAAATATTCTTTGTCAAAATAGTAATAATCAAGTTTTAAAATAGAGACCTCGTCTGAAAAAGCATCTTTCAATATCCTTGCCAGCGTTGTTTTGCCGGAAGCGGTCCCCCCACCAATACCGATCATTAATACCTCCATTAAGGTTATCCTCCTGGGTTAAATATCTTATTTCTAAGAAGTAAAAACAAAATTTAATACGCTAAAGATAACGAATCTATTTCTAATTATAGCAGAACAAACTTAATGAAACAAGAATTTGAATAGAGCAAAATAAAAACCCCCTCTTGCCCTGAAACAAGAAGGGAATTTACATCAATTATTCAGAAGCAGCCCCGGTGTCACGCTCGGGCAAATTTTTCCTCAACGAGGTTCTACAATAAATTTTATCGCAGTTCTCTCCTCACCATCAATTTCTATATCAGTAAAAGCAGGAATACAAATTAAATCCATACCCGAAGGAGCAACAAAACCCCGGGCAATTGCTACTGCTTTAACTGCCTGATTAATAGCACCTGCACCTATTGCCTGCAGTTCAGCACCGCCTTCCTCTCGTAAAACACCGGCCAGGGCACCGGCTACTGAATTGGGACTGGAATCAGCTGCTACTTTTAGTACTTCCATGTTCGACAGACCTCCTTTGAATGTTGTTAGTTAAATTTATGTTTGATGTAATTACCGTTTAAATGTTTCAAATTAGGGGCTGCAATTATAAGCTTTCAATTAATATAATTGTATATTATCCAACAAAATCCTGCCTGTTTCAGAAGAAAAGAACACAATATTTTAAAAAAAATTTTAATTTGTAAATAGTATCAAATATATTTACAATTTATTTCCCTGTCTGCTTGTTTATATGATTGGAAGCCTCAAAATTTTTGGGCCTTGCACTCAACACTAAAATAAGGTAAAATTAAAGTTGTGGATAAAATATTTAAGATATAGATTTATTCAATTAACCAATATTGATAATCCTGTAGTTTAGCTGGAATCTTACGGGTTTCAAGTAAACCAGATTAAGGGTAAAAATGATTTGAGCGGCAAACTTAAAAATGAAAATCACTGAAGGAAGGGAGTGTCAAACCGTGTATAGATTAAAGACATTTCTCCTCATGACTATCCTGACTGTTATTTTAATATTCCTTGGAGGTTTAATCGCAGGAGAAGGTGGTCTCATCATGGCTTTCGGTCTCGCTCTGGTACTCAATTTTATTAGCTATTGGAAGAGCGATACTATTGCCATAAAAATGACCAAATCTCGTCCCCTTCCGAAGGAAGAAGCTCCCAATCTCCACAGAATAGTTGAAAAGCTCAGTCGCCAGGCAGATCTGCCCAAGCCGGATGTATATTTAACCCCCTCAGAACAGCCCAATGCTTTTGCCACCGGTCGCAATCCTAAAAATGCAGCCATAGCCCTTACAGAAGGAATTATTGACATGCTCGAAAAAGATGAACTGGAAGGCGTGATAGCCCATGAGATTTCTCATATCAAAAACCGTGATACTCTTATCAGCACCCTGGCAGCTGTTATGGCAGGAGCTCTTGCTTTTCTGGCCCGGATGGGGAGATATCGCATGCTCTTCGGCAGACGAAATCGCGGAGCTGGAGCATTAATACAGCTGGTGGCTCTAATTTTTGCTCCGCTGGCAGCAATAATTGTAAAGATGGCCATATCCAGAACAAGAGAATATAAGGCTGATGCCTCCGCCGCAGAAATTACAGGTAATCCAGCAGGTCTGGCGAGCGCTCTGAAAAAGATGGATAGATATATTCAAGGAAAAGATCATAAAATGGAAGTTAACGAAGCAACCTCCCACATGTTTATTCTCAACCCCCTCTCTCGGGAAGGAATTAGCAAGCTTTTCAGCAGTCATCCTTCCACAGAAAAAAGAATTGAAAGATTGCAGGGATAATAGCAGAGCAATAAATTTAGATTTAAATATTTTTCCTGTACCATCTTTATTGTTTGTTATTCCAGCCATAAAAATGCAGAAAAGCCCGCCTGGACAATAATTGTCCAGGCGGGTTATTTGATTTGTGTTTGGGTTTACTTTTAATGAAAGACAACTCTTGTTTATATTTTTCTATTTGTTGTATAAAGAGCAATAATATTTTTTATCGGAGTATCCGTTTGTAGATGATGAGCGGGTGAACAAATATAACCTCCATTTTTTCCTATAGCCTTACATCTATTCCTGACTTCTTCCCCCACTTCACCAGGACTTCCCCTGGGCATCGTTTTTTGGAGATCTATTCCCCCATGAAAACTGAGAATATCTCCAAAGTTCTCTTTGATTTTCTCCATATCCATCCCGGCTGCTTCTGGCTGTATCGGGTTTAATACATCTATTCCCATCTCATTTCTAAATTCCTTTATGAGGGGATACACAGCACCGCAGCTGTGATACATAAGTGTCACAGGATAGCTTTTTATGACCTCATTTAATTTTTTGTGTCGGGGCAAAATATACTTTCTCCACATACTTTTAGAAATAAGAAGGTTATTTTGAGTGCCCACATCGTCAAAAGTGTACATCATATCAACTTTATCTCCTGCTTCGTCAAGAGCTCTTTCAGCCATTTCAATAAAAAGCGCAGTATACCTGTCCATAATGGCACAGGGCAGCTCGGGACTTTCAATCAGATCTATCAAAAAATTTTCCAGTCCATATAGTCCCCATGAAAATTCAAAAATACCTCCCAGCTCCAGTCTTATGTGATATTCGGTTTCCTGATTAATTTCTGCAATTATTTCAGGCAGAACAGAAAAATCCCAGTCATCAGCTTCCGGCCAACCGGGCCAGCTATTTATTTCTCCTGGAGTTTCAGCCCCGGACAGAGGGTATTCTGCATACTCTTCATAAAGACCTCCGCTTTTATTTTTTACCTTTTGCCGGACTGCACCCCAGCGGTCCCGGTAGTTACCGTCTTTATCGTATTCAGGGGCATCTCCAGTATATTTAGGGTTCACTATCCTGCAATCTGCTCCCAGAAGCCTGAGAACCTCTTCAACGGAGGAAACATCAAAAAAATTTTTCAATCGCTCTTTAACCTCAGGTACCGCCCAAAAATCAAAAGGAACCCTGTCCGGCATTTCATGTTTTAAAGATATTTTGACCCTTTCCCGGGGAGCAATGTTTTCTTTATGCGCTTCGCCATACTTTGTCTTCAGATATGATCTCCACTTTTTGGGAGAAGTACAGTCCGGTATAATCATTTTTTCATTCAATTGAAATCCTCCATATTTCTGCTCGAGGTATTAGACTATAAAATGTGAAGCCATGTTTAAATAATATATTTCCTCCATTTAAATTTAGTTTGCGGCCAAATGATTTGTATTTTATCTCTGAATTAATTTTCTAACTGTCCCATCGTTGCTGGCAGTATATAAATTTCCCTCATTATCTACGGCTAGAGAACGAACATAAGCTTCAAAATCTGTAAAATTCCAGACTTCTCTGCCCTGAGAATCAATTTTTCGTATCGTAGCATCTGTGCTTGCGCTATATACATTGCCATTATCATCCACTGCCAGACTTTGTATCGATCCTGTATGGCCATCAAAGCGCCAGATTTTGCTTCCCATAGGACTAATTTTCCTGACTGTATTGTCCCGTCCTCCTGCATACACATTTCCTTCATCATCGACAGCTAAAGCATTAAATACATTCCAGGGGCGGGTGAACTTCCAGACTGTTTCACCTTCAGGACTTATTTTATGAACTGTTCTGTCTGTGCTGGCACTGTAAACGTAGCCATCATCGTCAACGGCTACGTCTCTAACAAATGCATCATGACCATCATACCTCCAGACCTTACTTCCATCAGGGGATATTTTTCTTACACTACCATCCCTGCTGACAGTGTAAACATAACCCTTTATGTCAACATCAACACTATTTACGTCAGACCAGTGTCTATCATATTTCCAGATTTGATTTCCATCCCTGTCAATTTTCCTGACGGAATTATCATTGCTGCCGGCGAAGATAAACCCATTTTCACTCGCTGCCAGGGTGCGAACAACTCCGGCAGGTTCATCAAAATTCCAGACAGGATTTCCATATCTATCAAGTTTTTTCACACTGTTATCCGTACCACCGGCGTAAACATCCCCCATTTCATCAACTGTTACCGCTCGAAAACCCACATCTTCATGAAAATAGCTCCATTCTTCTTCCACTTCCAGAGCTTCCACTACAAAACTTTCTGATAGCAAAAGCCCAAACATAAAAACAAGCCCCATACAAATAATTGCCAATAATAAGATGGATGACAAACTTTCTTGAATAGATATTTTTTTGCTCATTTTTATCTTCCTCCTCTCTGTCAGATCTATAATATTCTGACAGAAAAAAATATAAAAATCTGTTATTATAGCTTTAAATGCTCCATTTTATCTTATCATTAAAATAAATTAATAGTCAAGCATAAAAATAATAATTTAATTTCATAATAATATATTCAATGTAAAATTTTGATAACAGGCTCTTACTGAAAGCTATTAGGCTCCATTTACAATGATATTAATCCTCTCCGAAAATTTAGTTTTTAGAAAAAGCAGTCTTCTGCTCAAGAAAAATTTCTCCTAAATTTACTCTCAGTCCAAAAAATCATAAGCTTTATGAGAACAGTCAACTTCTCTTTAAACCTTTTAATATAAAGGGGAGCAAAAACAAAACCGCTGCAACCCCGATAGTGATTCCCGGAGTAAAACGAATATGAAAAGTGAAGGCCGAAAAACCAATCATAAAAAACCAAAAACTAAAGATCCATACGAACCAAAATTTTTTCTTGAGGCCAATTACTATTACCAGTGCAGATGGGAACAACAAAAGAGCGGTCATAATTAAAAAATTAAGCATAATTCCAGCCTGATGGGCCTGCAAGCGTAAAAGAATCTGGATCTCCTGAACGAGTTCAGCCATAAAAACTAAAAAAAGCACTAACCCTGATGCTGCAGCCAGCCACTTTAATTTGTCGGCCATCTCTCTTTTTTTCTTGATTTCTTTGGTCCTCTCTTCTGAGTCAAACCATTTTAAAACCCCACCCCCGCCTTGTTCTGGGGAATTTTTACTTTTTTCTTCGACATCTCTAAATTTTAAATATAGAGCTGCTGCAATTGATATCCATACTGCACCTACTCCGATACCAGCCACTCTCAGTTCTCCGGGAAGCAATATTCCCACAAAAATTGTACCCAGTCCCCACACAAAAAACAGTAAAGCAATAACCCACATAAATATCACACCTCAAAAATATAAAATTCTATTCGAATAAATTAAATGCAGGTATTTTCAGGCAAAAATAAATTTTTTTAGGTTGATTTATTTTCTCGAAGCTATTACAATTATTCTTCGCTATCTTTGCCAATATTTGCTTTGCTTTCGTTAATTTTATGCTCGAAATAATCTGCCATTCTTTCATGATATTTCATCTTTACGGCTGCGACAGCCATTGCCGCCTCCTCACTTAATTCATTAAAATTGTTTCGCTCAATGATTGCTGACATATATTCCTCAAGAGATTCTGCATTTTTTTCACGAAGATCTATATCTTCCAGAGAACGAGTAAAATAACCTGAAAGTTCTTCACCCTGTTCTACCCATTCCGCCAGATCCAGGATATCTTCCAGATACATTTTTTCCTTATAAGTATAAAAATCATTATCAACTTTTGGTTCTCCATTTTCAATTTTACCTCTTATGACAAATTTATCATCCAGAACCAGGACATTCTTTTCCTCGTCAGCTTCCCTTATTTCCATGCTTCCAGAGAGTTCAGATTCCACAGGCCTTAACCTCCCTTCTCAGGTACTCTCAGATGATTGGCTCCTGGATTTTAAGCAATGACTGAATTAACAAAATACAATCTTTAAAGCATATATTTCTATTATATAATTTGAGATAACAGACTTTTTTCCTGCAAATTATACCAGTTAAAAATAAAGGTTCTTCTCCACATCAGTTGTTGCATTTTGTTTAAGAACACTTACATTTAGGACATTTTCCCACTTTTATAGATCTCATTCATGGAAGCTATAAGGCTCCGCTCACAATGAAATTTTTCCTCTGCTTCA
>CAZVZM010000068.1:0-10602 GCA_964630835.1 uncultured Halanaerobiaceae bacterium | reverse complement strand
ATCGGGTCGGCCGCCCCCGCTGCTCGGGTTGGGGGTTTCAGTAACCATCACTACCGCAAACCTTCTACCGGGTTTTGCAGCAGTGAAAGCTACTGAAACTTAGATGAATGATTGACGAGATGAATGCTTACGATTTTATAAGATGAGTGATCACGATTGGCCGCGCTGGTTTCCTCATTATTTCCTGTTCTCACTTATATTTATCGCAATTACCTTCATATTTATGATGATTATCTTAAGCTGTTAAAGATGATTACACTTTATTAACAAAGTTTAGCTCTCATAATATACCCTATAACCCTTTATTTCTCCCTTTTTCTTTATGTGTTATTTTCCTCCTCTTCACTCTCTTCTTTTTCAATGGTCAAATCACCCAGCTGTTCCAGTCCTGAGGCCTTAGCTGCCTGAAGATTTTCTTCCCTGATCCTTTCATAAACCTCCTCGCGGTGAATCTCTATTGACCGGGGAGCATCTATGCCCAGCTGCACCTGGTTGCCGTCAATGGAAACCACGGTCACCTCGATATTGTCATCTATAATTATCTTTTCATCTTTTTTCCGCGTTAATACCAGCATCAGGCGCTCCCCTCCCGAACAGGCCTAAGGCGAATGGGATAGCGCAGAGGGTAGACATCCTGATCCAGTATAACCTGGCGGGCTAAATTTTCCTCTACATTTATCACCACAGGTGCTGAGAGATTTACATAAATACTGTCATCCTCCCCCTCCAGATTGGCGATTACAACGACTCCAACCTGCTCATCACTATCAACATTTAGCATTTCCTGAGTCTTCTCTCCTATCTCAAACTCGTATTCAGCGGCAAAGGAAGCTGGCTCCAGCGTAACAAAAGCAAGATCCGGCTCTTCCACCGACTGCAGGATCAAAAAGGGAGAATCCTCCGTCAGGGGAAGGAGAATAAAATCCCGGGCTCCATCAAATCCGGGCAAACCCCTGGGAAACGTTATAATCTGATCCTCTTCAATTTCCACCGTGCCAAACTCCCTGGTTTCAATCTCGCGTGTGGCCATCATTTTAGCCTCCATTTTTTCTAAGTTCTATCACTGTTCTATAACTGACCTTAAAGTTAAATCACATAAGTTTTTGCAAAACTGATCTTCAGTTTACGCTCTTACATCCACTTCTCTACCCGGCGATATTATTTCCACATCCGGTTCCTGGCGAAGATAAATATTTATATCTCCGGGTTCAAAACTATATTCCGGTCGATTTAATCTGTTTTGCATCTCCGTTCTCATTTCAAATTGGGCAGGATCAGAGCCCACCTCCAATTCCGGATCTTCCACGGTAAACTCAGGGGGAGAAAGATAACCAATCTCCACCTGAAGATCCTCATCCAGCATCTCCTCAAATGCTATGTCAGCTATATCATTATTCTGAAAATCCATTAATCTATCTCCGATTTCACCATATCTTCCTATAGCTTCCAGCGCAACTTCAAAGCTTTCCTGAACCCGTCTCTGCATTCTATCCCGAAAATTGTAAATGCCCATGTCCTGACGCATCTCTGTCATATCAATACTTATTTCAACACTTCTATCTTCAATCTGCACTCTGGCCTGTTCCTGGCTTACCTCAACTCTATCAACAAGGGGAGAGGCTTCAATTTGATAGGGGGTTTCATCAATACCCAGGCGAGCATACTGCAAATTGATCTCTACACCAGGAACATTCATTTTTCTTCACTCCCGATAATTGGTAAATTAATTGAGACGGCTTCCGATTTAAACTACTGGAGAAAATCAACCAGAGAGGGCTGAATAATCCTGGCACCCGTTGCCAGCGAAGCCTGATAGACCGACTCTTCCATTCTCAGCTCCATGATAGTTTCCGCCATATCAGTATCCTGGTTCTCTGAAAGCAGCTCGCGCTGATTTAAGATCTCATCCTCAAGCCGACCTTTTGTGAGATCGAGACGGTTCATCTTGGCTCCCAGCTCAGCTCTGAGATTGAGGCTGTCATCTATAGCATCATCGAAAGTGGAGAGATCCTCCTCGCTGAGCATAATGGAGCCCTGGCCGCCAGCAGCCTCCGAAGGTTCGTCCTGGAAAAAGGCTTCTTCTAAATCCTGTTCTATTCCTTCACCATTATTATTGGCCTCTACATCAAAATTTACATTGACATTTGAGTCCGGGCCTTCACTGTCCGAGCGAAATTCAATGCGCCCGTTGCGCATACGAACATGCTGTTTATCGCCGTCAATTTCATCGTTAATGGCATCCACCAGCTCTCTTCTTGTCATGTTTCCATCTATTTCAGTGCTGACATCTATTTCATCTTCTGTTCCTTCATCAATAGTAACTGTCATATCTATCTCTTCGGCATCCTCTGTCATAACATCCCAGCCCTCCAGATGACCGATTTTATCCGGCAGCTGCTGCGTATAGACGCGGGCATTGCCACCCCGCAGATCGCTTATAACATCATCCAGGGCACCGATGCCCTTCCCAAATGCTTCCTCTCCATTCACATTAATATCCATATCCACTCCGGGATTAATCTCCCGGTTGATATTCTTATAGTCACCCTGATAATTCCTGTTCTCATCAAAGGGTTTTTCTCCTGTTCTCTGACCGCTGAAAACATACCTATCTCCGTGACGCGCCTCAGATATTCCGACCAGCTCCTCTCTGAGCTGCTCGAGCTCAAGAGCGAGATTTTCTCGCTCCGACTGGGTCAGGGTATCATTAGCTCCCTGCACGGTAAGCTCTCTGGCCCTCTGCATAACGTGATTGGAATCATCCAGAGCTGACTCGCTGGTTTCAATCCAGGCCCGGGCCTGACTGACATTCTCCTCAAACTGCTCGCTTTTGCCTATCTGAGAGCTCAAATCCATACTCCGGGCAGACCGGATGGGTGCTTCGGAAGGAAAACGAAACTTCTTACCTGAGGACAGCTGCTCATTGTATTCGCTCAGTCTCTCCATATTATGCTGGAGGTTATTCATCATGTTATCGACCATCATACCTTCTGTAATTCTCACGGTTAATCACCTCTACTGCATGATACCCATCAGGGTATCCATATTTTGCTGGGCGGTGGTTATCACATTGGCGGCGGCAGCGTAACCCTGTTGATACTTGACCATGTTTGCCATCTCTTCATCCAGAGATACTCCGGATATAGACTGGCGCTGATTTTCCAGCTGTTCGCTCATCAGCTCATTATTTTCCACCATTCTGTTGGCTCTCTGACCGTCTACACCAAGAGATGATATTACTCCCTCAAAATAGTCCTTTACGGAACTGCCATCCAGATCTTCAAATCCCTCTTCATCTATGATGTTGGCAAGAAGGCCCGCATTGGAGCCGCTGCCCGCGCTGGGATCGAAGGATATGTTTGCCTCGCCCCGGCTGTGAAGGCCAAAGCGAAAATCATTTATTAGTCCTTCATCTTCATCTATTTCATCAAATTGTTCTGGATCAAAAAGGTTTTCTGTACTTACATCTTGCAGATCCTCTATTGTAATTCCATCTGCCAGCTCATTACCTTCTTCATCGTAAATCGTGGCTTCATAGATTTCATTATCTTCGTCATATTCTAACTCCACCTCAAACTCGTGTCTCGTATCTCCAAAATAAAGCTCTTCAAAGGTGAACTCCACTCTCTCCTCCTCGCTGAACTGGCTGACATCCAATCTATAATAGTAATCCTCATCTTCTATATCATCCAGTCCATCCTCATCGAGCCAACCCGGATTAAGGCGTGCTACAGAAGGGTTATCGCTGTAGTTGCCGGCGGCTATATTTTCCGAAGATTCCCGGATATCTCCGGCCAGATTTAATGCCTGTGCCTCATCATCGGGACCGGTATCTATATCAAAGAAATCTCCGGCTCTCTCCTGGTTTCCATCAAATCCCGTGCGATGAACGGCGTTAAACTCATTTGCTAAAGTTTCGGCCATTTGATTTAGATCCTCGATATAATTATCCTCAAGCTCATCGTCGCGAACATCCATTATGCCTCTCAGCTCGCCGCCCCGAACATTCGCCTCTCTGTCAATGTGGGCAAAGTGTACCTCATCCTGGCGATCACCGTTTTCTACCGTCTCCAGCTCATTAAAAGAAGTCCCGGAGACAACACTGGTTCCATCCAGGGATATATTGAGATTGCCCCGGTCATCCTCACGGGCTGATACATCGACCAGCTCATTGAGCTCATCAAGGAGAAGATCGCGGCTGTCGCGGTGATCATTGGCATCCTGACCGCTTGCTTCTGCATGGACTATCTCCCTGTTTAAATCCGCTATCCTCTCAAAGATAGAATTTATCTCATCGACAGTAGCGCCCACATCATCATTTAGGGACTCCTGATAGTCGCGAAGACGCCTGTGCAGATCATTGAAAGTATCCGAAAGAGTCTGGCCTCGCTGGCGAACTTCCTCCCGCACGGCTGAGTTTTCGGGATTATTGCTAAGCTCCTGCAGCGAATCGCGAAAATCCGTGAGCGCCTGATCCAGATTGCTATCGGAGGGTTCATTGAAAATATATTCAATCCGTTCCAGGCCCTCAGCGATTTTATTCCAGCGACCGGATGACTGATTTTGACTGCGGATCTGGCCATCGATAAATTCATCGCGCAGCCGATTTATGCTCTCCACCTCCACCCCTGTGCCTATCTGTCCGGCATCAGTGGGCATATTGCGAGCGGTCCGGGTGTAAGGGCGGGTGGTTGTCATCTCTGCTCGCTGGCGGGAATAACCCTCGGTCTCAGCATTGGCAATATTATGACCTGTGACATCCAGCGCCCGCTGGTGGGATTGAAGCGAGCGCAGCGCGGTATTTAAAACTGTAAATTGATTGGTCATAATTTTCCATCCTTTCTGCTGTAATCAAATAGAAAAAACAATTCAATCATTTTTTGCGCATTTACGCGTTAACTTTTTATGGCAGATCTCATATCAAAAAATCATGGAAGAGTTTAAATGCAGAGCTGCCTGGATGAAGGATGCAGAAATAAATAATTACGCCCGTCTATCAATTATGTTTCTTGACTGCTGCTCATCCTTTTTTACCGTATCGCCGTCAGCGCTGTAGATGCCGTCTTCTCCGGCTCCCTGCATCATCAATTTAAGAGAAAATTCGTTAAACTTCATAGCATCCAGCAGCAGCTGCCTGTTTTGATCATTCAATCTGCTCACATCCTCCAGCAAACTCTGCAGGGTCTCCTGCAGATTGGCCAGGCGGCGGCGCCTGCTCCCGGAAATAAATTCGAGGATAGTGGAAACATTGATCTCATCCTCACCGGTCATTTCAGCGAGCTTATCGGTGAGCTCGCTGCGCCTATCCTCAAGCTCCTCTATGGACTTCATAACCTTTTCTTCCTTTTCAACAACTTCGTTTAAGGCTACAAGATCGTTCTCCACCAGATGCTCCTGCTTCTCCTCAGCTAACTCCTTAAAGAGGTTGTACTTTTTTTCAAGCGCTGAAAGAAGCTCGCACAGCTTATCCACGGGCTCTGCCAGCTCTTCCTCATCGGGAATCGGTATTGGTGGAGCCTGATCTCTCCCCTGTTTTTGTTTTCCCGGTTCGGCACCTTCCGGCTCGTTAATCCTCATCTTAACTCCACTCCCTGCGGCTAAAAATCTGCCGCTAAATTATAACGCATTAACTGGACTCAATAACTTTAAATCTGAGATACTAACTCGAGGAAAATCACAAATAATTAAGCAAATGAAGCTTCTAAAAAAATATATTACGCCTGTCTGTTTTCCAGATCACCAATCTCATCCAGCATGCTTTCAGCCACCTGCTCGGGATCAACCTCATAGCTGCCGCTCTGCACCTGCTGGCGCAGCTCCTGAACTCTTTCCTCCCGCACCTCGGGAAGATCATCCATCTCAGCGGCAATATTGTGGATCATGCGGGCCTCATCAGAAATCTCCATGCTGTCGCCGCTCTGGCGCTCCACGCGGCCGCCGCCCTCCTCGAGAAGCTCCCGCTGCTGGTTATAAATTTTTTGCAGCTGCTGGGGATTGATGCCTTCAATTTTCATGACATTTCACCTCTTTAATTTCGCCCGGAATTGCAGTTGAGCCGAAGTCCAGCTTTTTAAAATCTGAGTATAATATGTGGTATTGATAATTGCCTCACTGCAGCGCTGAAACTCTATCAGCCGATGCAATCCGGTTTTTTCTTCACCTTTTATATCGACAGATCCCTTAAAAAATTAATGGCAGTTAAACTGCTTAAATGCAGCTCAACCGCCTTCAGAAAAGATTATCCAGTTTATACAGCCAAATAACCCTTTTTATCTCTTCCATTCTCACATTATCATTATTTACCCTTTGTTTAGTTTAACGCTTGCCCTTCCTCCTGTTTATGCGGTCCTTAAGATGCATAGTTTTGCTGCCATCTTTCTCGGGTTTGGTATCTTCTTTTTTGTCCTCAGTCTCACCGGTGAATCCATCGACCAGCTCATCCTTGCAACTGCTGCAGAAACGACCATTTGCAATGGCCGTCCCGCAGCGCTCGCACTCCAGCACAATATTTTCGAGATCTAAGCCCTCGGCTATCAGGCGACCATCCTTGACAAATTTGATGATAAGCTCCTCTTCAACTCCGGTCTCCTCGTGCACTTCTTCCACGGTAGCTTTGGGGTGGTCCCACAAATAATCCTTTACCTTTTGAAATTTCTCCTCCTCCTCATCGCGGCACACAGGACATACTTCTTCTGAGACCTTTGGAGAAAAAAGTTTGCCGCATTTTTTGCAGTTGCTCAATTCCATGGGTTAAAACCTCCCGGAAATTTTTTTATCTCCAAAAAAACATGAAAGCCGCCCTCACAAAATAAAATATGGAGAATACAATATGGAGATTTATTTTTAAAATCAGGATCCTCTCCGTAACTGCTGGGGAAATTTACAACATATGCTGTAAGGCGATAGCTACTCACCTCTTATTATAGAAGCTATGAAGCAGAGGAAAAATTTCATTGTGATCGGAGTCATATAGCTTCCATGTAATGCAAACAAGAACCATAAATCATAATTTCGCTGCTTTGATTGTTCTAATTTAATTGTGCTGCCTTATGATTTAGTAAATATTTTAGGCTGCATTCAGCGAATTTTTACCTCCCGAGTATTAAAAGGGATGCCCTCGGAGCTGACAATTTTCCCGCTCAAACTGTATTTGCCGGCAGCTATGTCCTCATCCAGGCTAAAGGTCTCCTGCCAGTTCTTTAGCTCACCGGCGGCCAGGGAAATCTCCTGAAGGGCCATGGTGAAGGCGCGCCCATCCGACCAGCGCCACACCTCTTCGTCATTTTCCATATCCACTATTTTCAGATCATATACCTGACCCGTGTTAAAATTGAGGGTATGATTTCGCCCCGAAACATTCCACAGGGCCATATTTACCTCGACCTCATCGCCCTTCTCATACTCGTTTCGATCCGCCTCAAGCCAGGATATAAATTTTATGCGTTGATCCTGAAGTTCCCCGATGAGGAGTCGGGTCATATCAGCGCCCACAAATACTTCTCCCTCATATTCAAAGGGAGATGTCTTAAGCTCCCGGCCGGAAAACTCATCCGCACCGATGACAAAAGTTGCCCGGGACATATCCTGATCTCCTTCTGCGGACTCAGATTCAGACTCAGAAGATTCGCTTTCATAAGATGAAGTTTCTTCTTCAGAAGGGGAATTTTCATCAGATGAGGAGGCAATCGTCACCTCTTTAGTATCCTCGCAGACTTCAAAACTCCAGCCAAAATAATCTGATAGTTCCTGCAGCGAGACGACATTTTCCCCCTCAATCTCCCGGGGAGAGACGTGAATTACATCTCTGGCAGTCTCATTCTCCGGCCGCATAGCCCCACAAGCAAATCCATTGGCCCAAACGACATTGCTGTTACCGGCGGCTAAAACCATAAGAAATATTGCGGTGAGAAGCAAAGATAAAGAAATAAATGCTGATCTCACAGGGATCATTCCTCTCAAAGGATATTTTAATTATTTAATGGTTCATTTTAATCCTATTGTACCCTCAAATTTATCATACCGGGCAATATCATTCTTGTGATATTATTATATCGTGGACAGGACAAAAATGCCAGCTCTTTTGGGCAAATGATACTTTCTATAGATACTACAAATGATTGCACTGCCTAAAGTCGTTATCATCGAAGTTACTAAGTTATGATTACTGACATGACAATTATCACTTCAAACAGATTGGCAGTAAAGTGATTTTTTACAGTAAAACCATAAATCATTTAACCGCTTTCATAACCGAAGATGTTTAAGTAATTATCCCCTTGCTGTATAATATAAACAGAGAGGTATGTGGATCTTCCGATTGTGCAAAAATCCCGACGGATGACAGGGAATCAGGATAGGTCAGATATTTTGTTAGTTTGCGCATAAACCGGCTTTAAACGGTAACCGCGGTTAACCTATGAAAGTTAATGATAGTTAACGGTTTTTGCGCACAAATGAAAGGGTGTCTTGCTGTCATGCAAAAAATCAGCACAGTCCTCATAGATGGATATCTGGACGAACCATCCTGTCTGGGCGTTCCTCCATACATCTCTCCTCACATCCGTTATCTCTATGGAGCGCTGGTCGACGGGGGTATCAGGCGCGAGGATATTGACTATTACACAGCTGATGGCCTGCGGGATAAGTTTAATATTTCCGGCCGGAGAGAGTACAATGATGGCAGGGAGCGCAGTGATAAAAAGAAGAGGAGTCCCAACGCAAAAAGTGGAGGAAAAAGAGAGCGGGAAAATAATAGAAATAAAAAAAATGAAAGAAATTTAAAAGACAGGCGGGATAAACAGGGGAAAACGTGTGAATTTAAAATGCTGGAAAAATATGATCTAATACTCGTTATGGCCGGCACCACAGTCCCCGGAAATTATCTCAGGGGGCGCCCTTTAAGCCTGGCTGAGATATGCACTCTGGGCAGAAATCTCACCTATCCCACCCTTGTTCTCTGTGGACCGATCACCCTGGTGTTAGAGAGCCTACCTCACAGCGGAGAAATCAAGGAAAACTACGACATTATAAGCGGGGAGCTGGGTGCCGCCGACATATATCTTCGCCTCTGCCGCCGGGAGGGAGCTCGAGGAAGCATAGATCCCGGGAAGCTTGAGCGGGCTATCAAAAGCGGCGGCGGGGAAATAGCAGCAGAGGCTCTGGCAAACTGGGCTCCGCCGGGAGCGGAACTTTTCTCCCGTCACCCCCACCATCCCCGTCTGGTGGCGGAAATGGAGACATTTCGCGGCTGTCCTCGCTCCAGTCACTGTCATTTTTGCAGCGAGCAGCTGAAAAAAATCTCCTATCAGCGCCGGCCGGAGCATATAGCCGCCGAGGTTGAGGCCATAGCTGCAGAGGGGGTGCACAATTACCGCCTCGGCTGTCACACCGATATTCTCGGCTATACTGGCGGCATTTCGAGCGGCTCCGCCGGGACTCGGGCGCCAGGTATAGGTATATCGAGTGATAAATCTGATTTTGCCAGAAATGACGGGTCCAAGCTCTCCGGATCCGGCGGGAATGAAGGTCATGAGGGACATGAGGTAGTCAGCTCAGATGAAGACGCTCCTGAAAGAGAAGATCCAAAATCAAAATTAAATGTAGAAGCTCTAAAAAAGCTTTATCTTGGAATCCATGAAGCAGATCCCGATCTTAATGTCCTGCATCTGGATAATTTAAATCCCGCTCCCCTGGTGAGAAATCCCGATGCCGGCCGCCGGGCCTTGGAGATCATCACCCGCTTCAACACAGCGGGCGATGTGGCCGCCTTTGGTTTGGAATCCGCCGATCCCCGGGTGCTCGCGGCCAATAATATCGATACCGATAAAGAGCTTACCTATCGGGCCGTTGAGCTGGTCAATGAAATCGGCGGACGCAGAGAGGAAGGCGTCCCCAAACTTCTGCCGGGTATCAACTTTCTTTTTGGTTTGAAGGGGGAAAGACCGGAAACCTATGATTATAATTTTGAATTTCTTCAGAAAATCAGGGATAACGGTCTCCTGCTGCGCCGCATAAATGTGCGTCAGGTTAATCCCTTAGGACGCTATCCCAAACAGGAGGTGGAAAGGGGAAGTTTTGAGGAGTTCAAAGAGAAGGTCAACCGGGAGATAAATCAGCCCCTCCTCAGAGGAGTTTTTCCCCGGGGGACTGTGCTTTCAGGCCTCTGGCCGGAGAAAAAAGAAGGCCGGCTGACCTACGGGCGTCAGCCGGGAAGTTATCCCATTCTCGCCGGTATACCGGGAGATCATCTCGACAAAAGAGAGATGAGCGTGCAGGTCATCGATCACGGCTATCGCTCACTCACAGCTCTGCCCTATCCTTTTTATGTAGATAAAGCCAGCGTAATAGAGCTCGAACAGATCCCCGGTATCGGCAAAAGCCGGGCCGGACATATCGTCGCCGAAGAGCCTTCCTCCCGCGATGAGCTCCGTAAAATCCTGGGGCCTTCCTTTCCCTGGAATGAGTGGAAAGACATTCTCAAATTTTCTCCAGAACAATAGTAATCCGGGATAGAATTTGGATAAAAGTCTCATGAGCATACATGCAGATCATGACAGACTGCATGTTTTATCCAGCTGCTTATTTTTCATTCTGCAAAAGCGG
>CAZVZM010000067.1:0-10737 GCA_964630835.1 uncultured Halanaerobiaceae bacterium | reverse complement strand
AAAAAAGCAGATGAAAAATGAGGAAATGGAGGGACATGGAAGAGACGGAGAAAACCATGTGGGAAAATTTACCATCTAGCCAAAAATAAGAGCATTTCAAAGAATACGAGATTACATCCAATGTCATTATAAGATAAAAAGCTTAATTCTGTCAAATCCAGCAGAATAAAGAAACATCCCTTAATATCTCCACTGTTCCTGGTTTTTATCGGGGCTTTCGCAGCAAGCACGAAGGTGGTCGGGGAGATGATTGCATCCCCCCGACCACCTTCGTGTTTCCTCCAGTGTTCCCCGTTATTGTAACCGCCTCTCCCTAAATATTCTTACCATACATATAAAAATTCCAAAAAAAATTTAATCATGTGTTAACTCTCAAAATAATGTGGAAAAACTCTTTTGATTACATTATACAGAGATACATATTACCGAATCCAAAATGGACATGAAACCACGTTTGCATGAGATTTTCCCACTGCTTAAATCTAAATTTCAGCCAAAGATTTATCAGGAATCAATCATTTCCTCTATTTCGAGATCGGATTCATTGAGATCAAAAAAATCATCTTCGCATCTCAGTATCAGATGATCGGGATTTCCAGGCTTCATAAAAACAATTTCCGCTTCCCTGCCATCGCTAAGGCGCACCCTTTTATTGAGAAAATAATCGGGAACCCGGTCAAGAAAGATCTTTTTTAGGCGGGGGTCAAATTTTCTGAAATCGCTCTCCTGAAAATATTTAATCGCTTTAAAAGCGTTTCTTTTAGAGCTATAAACTCTTTCGGAAGTAATAGCATCAAAAACATCAACAATGGCAAGAATGCGGCCATAAAGAGGAATTTCATCCCCTGCAAGTTGATGCGGATAACCGCTCCCATCAAATCGCTCATGGTGCGTCCAGACTCCCCGGGCAATATCCTGAGAAATTTCCGGATATCTTTTGGCAATATCATGGCTATACTGGACATGTTTTTTTGCTTCCCTGTATTCCTCAGGGCTCAAATCTCCCGGTTTTTCGAGGATTTCATCCGGCACCTCAGTTTTCCCAAGATCGTGGATGAGCCCGGCCGCGGTTAGCTCTTTTACTCGCTCCTCTTTTAAATCCAGCCAGCGAGCAAACAAGCCGGCAACAAGCGCCGCATTTAGCATATGAGTGTGCTCATATTCACCGATCTCATCGCTGAGGATGAGGATATCGTTAAGACTGACAGCCTCGGCCAGAGAATGAGCCCTGTCTGTCAATTCGGCAATTTGAGCGTATTCAACTTCCCTATCAAAATTAAATCGCTCAAACAGCAGCCCTGTCTCATCCAGAAGTTGACGATAGGCCAGATCAATATCCTCAACCAGACCAACATTTTTCTGTCTTTCCTCCTCTGTCTGACTTTTAATCTTAACCAGGGAGATATCCAGCATTTTTAAACGATTAATTCTCTCCCGGTCAAGAATCGCCCCCTCCGGAATAAGTGTGCCTCCAAACTTATTTTCTATATCTTCGGCAACCTGCATTCCCGGCTGCAGATCATCTAAAGCAACCATTTTTTCTTTTTCTTCCCCGGCAGCCATATTTTACTCCTCCCTTCCATCTTACCGCCGTAATGCCAAAAATTCTAGAAGGCTCTTGAAAAAGTGCATTTTTGAGATTTTGCCCCTGTTTCTACTGGCGGAGCTACTATTGAAAAATTGAGAAGAAGATCCATAGTCAGGGAACAAAAGAACTGAAACGCCTCAATTCATCACCACCTGAATCAAACCAGGGATTCAAAGAGAGTTTTCTTCAGGCATTTTAGATAAAAACACAGCTAATAACCAGACTATCAATATCGCCCCTGTTTATCGCTGTAATGCTCTGCCAGCTCTTCAATAATTTCCTGAAACTGAGTCAGTTTGTATGGAATCTCCTCGGCAACAATGCGGGTTGATTCCTCTGAAAGATCCTTAAGAGAGGAATCTTCTCCGGTCAATTTCTGAAGTTTCTCTGCCAGATCCGTTTTTAGCTCAGCAAATTCATCTTCAACTTCCGGTAGAGGAAAAAGGGCTGTCACCTGTTCAATCATCTCCAGAGACCAGTTGAGAGCAGATAAAGCATCTTCCAAAAGCTCCACCTCTTCCGCGGAAAATTTCAGACCGGCTGCAATTTGTTCTCCCCCGATATCTCCGGTCAATTTTGTGAAACTGTTCTCGACTTTCTCCATCATAACCTGCACATCCTCCAGAGATTCCTCTATAACATCCGTCTTTCTGGTGGTCACTCTTATCTTCTCCGCCTCCTCAGCAGGAGGAGCGTCTTCCAGCTCATCCGGAGAAAAAACCTCTCCGTCGATAATTACTGTTTCCACCACCGCTTTCTCTTGCATCTCTGATTTAGCAATCTGAATAAGTTTGTTCAGGTCACTCCCATCAAAGTATTTTTCCTCTGAGACTTTATCTTTATCAATGAATAGCTCCATATAAAAAATTCCCCCTGTTAAATCAACCAGTCCGTCTCGTATTTTCCTGCAATCTGTCGCGCTATTTTTTCCAGTCTGTAAAGGCGAGGGATTATCTCTTCCTCCAGAATATTTTCCAGCCTCTCGCCAGAAATATTTTCGCCTTTCTCTTTAACGACACCAATATTATCCCAGAGACTGTACTCGAGACTTTTGCTTTCATATTCCAGGTTCTCATCTTCAATCATAGGAAAAGTTTTATCAATAACCCGGAGGCACCAGTCCAGACCGGATTCTCCGCTCTGTATCAAATTAATGGTCTCTTCCTGACGTCCGTTTTTCAGTTCATTCAAGGCCTTCTCGTAGATAGAAATTACACGGGGCAAATAACCCTGGAGCTCTTCCAGAGTAACTTCGATTGGGTCCTGAGAAATTTGTGTCTCTATTTCCAGTTTATCAATATCTTCCACCGGAGGATTTTTATCGGGACAGCAGGAATCCACAGTTTCCTCATTAAGCCTTACCTCCTCAACTACCCTGTCATCAAGATTTGATTTGATCACAGAGATAACATCAAGATAATCCTCGCAGTTTTGAAGATCATCATCGCTGATATTTTTTCCATCTTTAAAAACTTCCATATTTAAGATCCCCCCGTTCTAATTTAATATTTATTAACATAATTTAAAATTAAATGTTAAGCTTGCTATAAAAAAATTTAAATAGAGCCCCTGATAAATTTTGTTAAAGTTCACTTTTATAATTTTAATAGCCAAAAATGATTACTCTATTTCATTAAACTTTCTTCCGGTCATTTTCTCTGCCTGAGATGCAGAGACGGGACGGCTGAAGAGAAAACCCTGCACGTAATCACAATTTATGCTTTCCATGGATAAAAGTTGCTCCCTCTCTTCAATCCCTTCTGCCACAACCTCAAGATCAAGACTGTGAAAAAGCTCTATTAACTTTTCAATTGTCCTGCTGTTTCCCCCCTCTAAAAATCGACTGCTCAGGGATCTATCCAGCTTTATCTTATCCAGGTCCATAAAGGTTATATAGTTGAGAGAGGAATACCCCCTGCCAAAATCATCAAGGACCACTTCCACACCCATCTCCTTTAATCGAGATAAAAACTCCAGAGATTTCTCTGTCTCCTCAAGCAGAATGCTCTCTGTTATCTCCAGAGATAATCTCTGCGGACTCACTTCATACTGATCTAATTTATTCTCGAGGAAACCAAGAAACCCCTCATCATTGAGCTGGCGGGCAGAGTAGTTCATAGAAATATTTACCTGACTTCCGTGCCGGTCATCATCCCCGCCCGACCAGGAATCCAGGCGTGCAATCACAGCCTCAGTCACCCATCTGCCAATTTCAATAATAAGTCGACTTTCCTCTGCAACAGGAATAAATTCCCCTGGAGAAATGTCGTGATTTTTGAGGCGAAGCAGAGCCTCATATCCGTCCGGTGATCTGCTTGCCAGATCAATTATAGGCTGAAAATTAAGCTCAAATCCCTCGTTCTGCAGGGCCTCCTGTAAGATTTCTTTAATACGCTGTTTCTCCTTTAAGGAACCAATCATGTGATCCTGAAAGTACATTTTATTTTTATAAATCTCAGACTTGGCCTGATACATGGCCGTGTCAGCCAGAGTTATCAGCTCAAAGGGTTCCTCGGCATCATCAGGAAAAATGCTCACACCCAGCGAATAATTTATAGAAATATCTTCTCCTTTCATGCGCACGGAGGAGTTCATTTCCTTTTCCAGAACCTCAAGTCTCTCGTCTATTTCATCTCTATCCTCGATATTTCGCAGAAGCAGGAGAAACTCATCCCCTCCGTATCTGGCCACAAATATTCTGCTCTCAGAGGAAGCCCCGGCAAGCCGTTCGCTTACAGAGCGGAGCAGCTTATCTCCGAAGACGTGACCGCGGGTATCGTTAATTTCTTTAAAATTATCAAGATCCAGCAGAACTACAGCACCCCGCCGCCTTTTTTCCAGCTCGCTCTCGAGCTCCTCGAGAAATTTTCTGCGATTGGGAAGGTCGGTGAGCGGATCATGCTGAGCCTGATATTTCAGCTCCTCGTTTAGCTGTGAAATTTCCTGACTGTACGCGGAAATCTGCTGGTAGGAAGCGCTAACCTCCTCTGCCATTTTCAGATATTCTGCTCTGATATCCTCAATTTCCTGAGTGCGGTTACCCGAAAGCTCGATCGATCCCGTGTCCCCAAAGCTAAATGAGGCAATTTCATCCCTGATCCTGCTCAGGGGAGAAACGATCTCGCCAATCAGCATGCCCTTCAGCCGGCGCCTAAAAATCAGCAGCACGATCATAAATATTACAAAAACTGCCACAAAAAATATATTGAGATAAAGCAGATAGGTGTAAGAAACATCCACTTTGATAAAGCGGGGCGCTTCAGCGGAAGTATGTCCTGTCTCCCAGCTGTAGTAAAATGACTCAGACGAGGGAAAATTAAAACTGCTTACAATCTCATCCTTCTCCAGAGAACGCTTAAGCTTTTCTCTGCTCTCCTGTGAAATGTTGTAATTCTTCGGGAAAAAGGATTGCAGGCCATAATCAAAAAAAGTCACCTGGCTTACCTGTTCTCCGGTCAGCCTGTCAAGTTTATTTTCCAGGGAATGCATATAGTCATCGTCAAAAAAGAGCCCAATCTCAAATATGCTGCCATCAGGAAGACCTATATAGGAGTATAGTCGAATTTCATGGGTCAGAATTTCAGCGTTGAGGGGGTCAAGATGTATTTCCCCATCCTCAAGATCCTCCAGATGATTCCAGACTTCCGCCTGAGAGAGGTCAAAATGCAGATCATCTTCATAGTCAGTCTGAAAGATAATTCCATCCTCATCTATAAAATAATAGTGAACATCGGTTAAATTGATCTCTCCCATTTCCAGATTGGCCAGACTTTCCTCCAGCTTCTCCATATGAGAAAGCACGTATTCGTGATCCCGGGGAGATTCATAGCCATCATAAAAATCTCTGAGACTTTCGGCCAGTATGCGGTTATAGGACTTCTCGATTTCTGTTAGTTCTTCGTCAGCGGACTCAATAAAATACCCTATACTACCCAGCACATCCTCCCGCTGCCGCTCATAAATCCCCCTGTAAGAAAACCAGAATAGTCCAGCCATAGCAATAATCAAAAAAAGTATTAAAAGCAAAAAAATGCGATTGAATTTTTCGTCAACTATCTGATTTAGCGGTTTATAGCTGATGGTACCACCCCCTCATCCCTCCTTAGCTCCTCTTCAGCCAACCGCTCTCTAAATATTTCATGTAAATTACCCTGCTGATATGGCTATATGAATTCTGCTGTCATCAATTTACAATGGACTGGTTATATATATTTTTTTCAGGTCCTTCTCCACATCAGTTGTTGAAGCTATGAGCAGCCTATTGTTTCTCCTGTAATATATTGTTCTGGAAATTAGAAGCTGATTCCTTCAAATCAAAAAATGTTTGCACTGCATAAAGTCGATTTTGATAAAATAATAAAGTCATGATCTCCAGTATATCAACGATCATTTTAAACAAATTTGCTTTTAAATGATTTTTTGCAGGAATTATCGTGATAGTCTTGAAGTTGAAATTAAGGTATTATAAGCCCAAAAATTTAAAGCGGCAAAGTCCGAGGAGGGATAGGATTAATGGAAAGCTTACCTGCTTCAACCTGGTTCTGGATGCTGGCTCCAGGCCTTTTAATTGTGCTTCTTTCTCTTTTAAGACTCGTTTCCAGCAGAGGAGGTGATAGCTGATGGACCCCATTCTTATAACTTTTGCTATCTACATAGTGGGTATGATGATAATAGGATATTACTTTTATCGCAGAAATGAAGACACAGCCGACTATTTTTTGGGTGGTCGCGGCCTTAACGCTCCCGTAACCGCCCTGAGTGCCCAGGCCAGCGATATGAGCGGCTGGCTGCTTATGGGCTTTCCAGGTGCCGTCTATGCCGGCGGTTTTCACGCCATGTGGATCGGTATCGGCCTGGCCATAGGCACCTATCTCAACTGGCAATTTACCGCCAGCAGACTCCGCTATTATACCGAAAAAGTTGATTCCATAACTATTGCGGATTTCTTTGAAAACAGATTTAAAGATGACACCCGTGCCCTGCGTGTGGTAACCGGTCTTGTCATACTTGTATTCTTTACCATTTACGTATCCTCCGGACTGGTGGCCGGAGGCACACTATTCGAAAGTATTCTCGACGTAGATTACAATGTGGCAGTATATATCTCAGTGGTGATTATCGCTCTATATACCTATCTGGGGGGATATCTGGCCGTCAGCTGGTCCGACTTCATACAGGGTTCTCTCATGTTTTTAGCCCTTGTGGTGGTGCCGATCAGCGTTGTAGTGAGTATGGGAGGTTTGAGCGAGCTCTGGAGCGCAATTTCCGATGTAAATCCCGACCTGCTCTACGCGTTTCGCACGGTGGAATTCAATCCCGATGGAGCTTCCGTCTGGCAGACGGTATCGGGGGGAATATCTCCCATTGATCTAATTTCCAATATAGCCTGGGGTCTGGGATATTTTGGCATGCCCCATATTATAATAAGGTTTATGAGCATCGATGACGGCAAAGAGCTGCCGATTTCTCAGTTTATTGGAGTAACATGGGTGGTTGTAACCCTCATCGGTGCTGTGTTTGTGGGCATAATCGGTATAGTCACCTTCGCCGAACCTCTGGGAAATCCCGAGACCGTATTTCTAGATCTCCTGCAGTATGTTATGAATCCCTGGGTGGGAGGCATCTTCCTGGCTGCCGTCCTGGCCGCTATCATGAGCACAGTCGACTCCCAGCTTCTCGTCTCCTCCAGCGCCCTTACGGAGGACTTTTACAAGGCCTTTTTCCGCCGGGATGCCAGCGACAGAGAACTGCTGCTTTTCAGCCGGGGCTCAGTTATAGTCATAACACTCATCGCCCTCTACTTTGCCATGGCCGGAGGTATGATACTGGACATAGTCGGCTATGCCTGGGCGGGGCTGGGCTCAGCCTTTGGACCGGCAATTCTCTTTTCTCTTTACTGGAAAAAAACCAATAAACACGGAGTGCTGGCCGGAATAATCACAGGCGGTGTCACAGTCATTATCTGGAACAACTTTTTCGCCTTTACCGGTCTCTACGAAATAGTGCCTGGCTTTTTTCTCAGCAGCCTGATAATCTTCCTTGTAAGCTACTTCGGTCCTGAGACAGATCCGGAAATAGCCGAAGAATTTGAGGAGGTTAAAGAGCTGGCAAAGGACTAAAAAATCTCCTGAAAAGTATTTCCTGCAGCAAAATTGATAAATAGCTGATAATGGGCCCGGCATTTTTCTCGCCGGGCCCATTACTATATTTGGTTGCTCTCTTAATCAGTTCTCCACATCGGTTATTTATTTTTTGGTTCTTCTCCACATCAGCTGTTGGATTTTGTTCACTTTACTGCATTTCAGATAGTCATTACTTTATCACATTTTCAATTCTTAAACCATCTTCCTTCATCAAATCCACATAATTGCCCTCGCTTTTTATAATGGGATACTCCGGGCGAGCTGGATTGACAAATACCACCTGCCCAATTTTTCCGTTATTGAGTTTTACACGCTCATTAATAAAATAATTGGGGATCTTATCCAGAAATGTCTTTCTAATCGAGGGGTCATAGAAAGAAAAATTTTCGCTCTTCATAATTTTCAGGGTGCGAAAAGGATCGCGACTGTGCCGGTAGGTTCTCTCTGCCGTGAGCGCATCAAAAGCATCAACCACGGCCAGCACACGTCCCGCCAGCGGTATCTCATCGCCTTTTAACCCCAGCGGGTAGCCGTTTCCACCATAACGCTCATGGTGAGTGAGGACCCCCAGTGAGACCTCCTCCTCTATTTCACCAACATTTTTTACCATCTCATAACCATGCCTGGCATGTTTTTTTATTTCCTCAAACTCCTGATTATTCAAAATGTCAGGTTTTTTCAGTATCTTTTCATCTATTTTTGCCTTGCCAATATCGTGAAGAAGTCCCGCCTTAACCATATTTTTTATGCGATCCTTTTTGAGATCGAGCCATCTCCCCAGCATGCTGCCGAGCACACCGACGTTGATCAAATGGGTGTAGGTGTACTCCTCCACCTTTCTCATCATGGAAAGAAGCTCATCGACCTCCAGACCGAGGCTTAAGTCCATCGTGTTTTCTGCTAGCTCCTCAAACTCCTCAATATCAATCTTCTCCTCGTATTTCATTCTCTTATAAAGCCTTGCCGCTTTCTGGACATCTTCTCTGTATGCCCTCTCTTTGGCCGACAATTTCTTAATATTTTCATCATATTTTTTCGGTGATTCCTTATAAACCTTTACATTCCTGTAACCATTTGCTTTCAACCTTTTAATTCTGACCCCTGTGAGAACAGCTGACTCGGGCAGCAGGATGCCGCCAAAGTTATTTTCAATGTCTTCAGCCAGCCGCATTCCAGATTTTAATTCATCCACCTCCAGCTGCTGAACTTCATTTTCTGAATATCCCTCCATAATTTCCACTGCCCCCCCACATTTCAATTTCACTTCTCCATATCACCTGCTATCAACAATCAATTCCGAAAACAATCCGGGCGTGTCATTATTTCACAAGCTTCAAAAAAGCTCTGACAAAACGGGCGGTAAACCCCCAGATCACATAATCATCGTATTGATAAAAGTATACGGGATACTTACCCTGACGCCAGTTATAATCTCTGCCTCCGGTAATCAAATTATAGGGGAATTCCCCCGTCGGTTCACTCTGCACCCGGACAGTGCTGCACTCCGGGGGATTGTCACGAAAAAATTTCACCGGAGCGGAAAAAACCTCCTTAACTTCGGCAGAGTTATACTGGAGATCTTCCGGTGAGCTCACATGCATCCGGGCCACAAAAGCATAAATAATCAGATTATATGGGGTTACCAGATAATCCATCTCTCCCAGCAGGTCAATTTCATCGGTTCCGGTCCCCAGCTCTTCCTGCGTTTCCCTCAGAGCAGCTTCTTCTCTTTTCTCCCCCGACTTAATATCTCCCCCCGGAAATGAAACTTCACCGGGCTGAGTTGAAAGCTCCTCGGATCTCAACTGAAATAAAATATGCCAGCAATCCTCTGTATAAATAAGAGGAAGTAAAACTGCAGATCTCTGCTCTATTCCCAGAGGCTTCGGGCTTTTTTCCCGCAAACTTTTCTCAATATTTTTTATGTCCAGCTTCAATCACTCCCTGCGAAACTGTGTCTTTTTAAGAGCTTATTTCTGACTTAGTTTTTATCCGCAAAATATAAATTGTGATCTTACAGCGGAAAAATATTTTTTCTCCGCTTAAATTTAATTTCGGCCTTAACTGTTCCGGGTTTTGAAAAATTTCACTTACCACTACGCCTCATATACCTATCGTTTCCAGCATCTTTCCCCTGTAATCATTTTGCTTCTGGGGGTCAATTTCATCCCCCTCAACAACGCCAGCCGGAAAAGTAACGATTTCCCATCCGGCAGCAACTTTCTCAGGAGAAATATTCTCCTCTATACAGGAATCTATCTTGTCCGCGAAAACTTTGCTGCCCTCTTCATCGGTGAGCGGCAGCAAAAATGTATAAGCATTTTTTTCCAGAAAAAAGACGCGGTCAATATCTCTTATCCTGCCGGTAATAGTATCCTTTACCTTCCTCATTTCCTGAGCTTCTATATTTTCCGAAAGATCAATTTTAGCCAGAGAGACAGGCAGTTCGGCTCTAATTGATCTATTTATTTCCATGGAAAGAGCAGTTTTAAGGGACTCCACCTCATCTCGCCCGGGTGATTTTTCCTCCACCTCTTTAGCAGTATCAACTTCCTCTTTTGAGCGAGATAATACTCTGTTCACTCTGCTCAACATGTCTTCCTTATCAAAGGGTTTGGCCAAAAAATCTGCCGCCCCGAGATCAATTGCCTTTCTTACAACTTCTTTTTTGGTTTCCACACTTATCATTATAACCTGTATATAGGGATACCTGTTTTTTATGTATTTCAAAAGTTCCAGTCCGCTCTCATTCTTGAGATAAATATCAAGCAAAATCAGGTCCATGTCCTCAAACGAAAGATCCCTGGAAAAAGTGTTATCACGGACAACCGCCCCATTGGGAGCTTCATAGACATTAAACCCCGCAGAGGTGAGGTCATTTTTCAGCTTAAATCGAATTATACCCGCGTCATCTACCACAAGAATATTTTGCAAGTTAACTCCCCCCGATAAACTTAAAAGAACAGGCTCACCTCAGCACTTTTTAATAGGAAACTAAAAATTTAT
>CAZVZM010000066.1:0-10829 GCA_964630835.1 uncultured Halanaerobiaceae bacterium | reverse complement strand
CAGCTCAGGACGAGGCGTGTATCTCCACAGTATCCTGATCCTCAAGCTCATAATCTCTGGGAACTGGCTGACCGGGAAATCTTGCCGAACCCCAGAGCCGGGCCTTCTTTAGATTTTTGGCAAGATCCTTGTGTATAGAACGGGCAAAATCCCGCACTGTGCTTCCCCGGGGCAACGTGAAGGGGTCCGGCTCAGGATCTTTCCCCGGCTCCTTGCTGTAAACTCTGATAATTCCCAGCTCTCTGTACAGAAGCTCAGGTATTTTATCCACATTGATATCCTCATCAAAGGATACCGGAAGAATATTTATTTCGGGCATAAGCTCCTCAACCACATCGAGATTATCCTCCGCACCATCAACATCGACCTTGCTGGCAAAGACAACCAGCTGGGAGGGTTCAATGGCCTTAACTCCTTCCGGGACTTCGTCCAGAACAATTCTTTTTTCCCGCAAAAAGTCCAGTGTCCCCGATAGCTGATCCAGACATTCTCCTGAAGCGGCATCTATCATTATTATAGGGAAAGCCGCCCGCTGAATGGCCCCTATCATCGGCCCCGGGACATCATCGGGCACAAGCGGAGGCGTATCAATAACCTGGATCTGAACATCCTCATAGGGGATCATGCCGGCCTGAGGCTGATTTGTGGTGAAGGGATAACTGGCAACCTCAACCGGGGCATTGGTAAGGCTGGCCAGAAGAGAGGATTTACCGGTATTGGGATAACCCAGCAGAATAAGCTGGCCCGCACCTTCCTTCTTTATTTTATAGGGGTTATACTCCGCCTTCTGATCAGTTTTTTCCTTCTCCTCCTTGATCCGGGAAACTTTCTTTCTTAGCTCTGCCTGCAGTTTATCTGTGCCCTTGTGCTTGGGCATCACTGCAAGCATTTCCCGCAGAGCAGCCAGCTTTTCCTCCGGAGTGCTGGCCTCCTGATATACTTTTTCTGCTTCATAATATTCGGGAGGAAGGTTGGCAGGCATGTATTATGACCTCCTCAATGTCTTAGACCGTCTTTTCAGTATATACGGTATTTTGGAAAATCGCTCAAAATATGGTATAATTGTGTGGAAGATTACACTGTAAAAAATGTCCGACATCATGAGCTATATGAGCTATCTTACAAAATATAGTGGAGATTATTAGACACTACAAATTTCCTGTAAACTATTATAGCACAAAATTGCTCAAACATCACACATCAGCAGGAGTTTTATAAGTTTTCTGGAATTGTATTATTGGGGATCTGGTGATAGCAAAAAAGATTTTCGAGTCGAGCTTAACATACCGAGCTTAGCCGCCCTTCGTCTAAAGTAACACGAGCTTAGCCCTTAAAAACCTGCGAAGGGGGGCTAAAAAATGAAAAAACTTTACATCGTCATCCTGACAGCTATAATGGTGCTGGGCAGCAGCGCCAATCTTATAGCTGATACTACACTCTGGTGGTAATAGATACCGTTTAACTTTTATGAAAATTATGCTATCATTCAGATCCCCACTATAAAAACCAGAAGGGGTGAAATTATTGAAGCTATCTTTAAAACTTTACATAATTCTGGTCGCTGCTGCAGCTACAATATCCCTGATCTTTCTGGGGCAGCATTACTATCTGGAAGCTGATATAGTAAATATTATTTTATTTGCTTTTTTAATTCTAATATCCCATAATGCCAGCCTTTTTATATTATCCAGCACCAAAATTCAAACCACAATAAAACTGCCCATAATACTGCCTGGAATTGTTATTCTGGGGCCTTTCTGGATGGTACTTATTACAGCTTTATTTTCTTTAAATTACAGGTTTTTAAAGGAAAGGTTTGCTTTACATAAATTTGTTTTCAACAGGGCTTCGCTTATGCTATCTGTAGCGGCCTGTGGTGTAACTTATTATTTTGTGCAATACTCTCTGATCGCAAATACGTATGTCAGTTTTTTAATTGCCGCCCTGGCCTATTTCCTTGTGAATAATTTTCTTTTCTATTTTGTTTTGAAAATTTCTCAAGCAGGAGAGCCCAGGACAATTATGAGGTATATAGCCAATCTGGGGAGAAGTGTTGTCACCTCCTACATTCTGGCAATTATATTTTTTCAGGGTTATAAGATTTTCGGAAGTATCTTTCTCCCCTTTTCTTTGATAGCCATCTATATTTTGAGAGATATGTATTATTCCCGACTGCAAAAGATGAACCTGTCCACCCAGGTCGTGGAGAGTTTTCTCAAAGTAATCGATGCCAAGGATAATTATACCCAGGGGCACTGTGAAAGGGTCGCTAACTACACGGCAAAACTCTGCCGGGCCTGCGGTTTTTCCCACAAGGAAACTGAAAAAATTGTAAACATGGCCAAAATACACGATATTGGAAAGATACATATAGAGGAAGATATTTTAAAGAGCAGCGATTCTCTTACTGATGAGCAGTTTCTGGAAATGCAAAATCATACCACTTACGGATACAATTTGCTGCAGGATATTGACCTGTTTGAAAAGGATCTGGACGTGATTAAACATCATCATGAGAGATATGACGGCGAAGGATATCCAGATGGTCTGCAGGGCGAGGATATTCCCGGAGGTGCAAGAGTCTTAAGCATATGCGATGCCTTCGATGTTATGACCACCGGCAGAGATTATAAGCCTGCCCTGAGCAAAAAGCAGGTTCTTGAAGAGATGTGGGAGGGAGCCGGGAAACAATTCGATCCCGAGTTCGCCAGAGAGATGATTAATCTCATTGAAGATGGGCATTTTGATGACAGATTTTCTGCATCCGAAAGTCGAAAAAGCAGGGTTAAAAGCACCAGAAGCAGGCGAGTACCCCTGCAGGAAAGCGCCACCTGAGGAAGGTGATGAATCATGAAAAATGTGAGGGAAAAAATTGAGGCCCTGGATGGTGTTATATCAGCAAAAGTTACGGGAGACGACGGAGATATAGAAGAAGTTCACGCAATCTCCGATAGCAGCCGCTCACCCAAAAAGCTTGTGAGAGATATTGAAACAATTATTCAGGTCTCCAGAGACAGGGAAATAGATCATAAAAAGATCAGCATCGCCAGACTGGAGGATTTTGCTCAGCAGCCGCAGAGAAAAAAAAGAGTGGAGCTCATTAGTGTTTATCAAAAAAACAATGAAAAAACATGCTGCTTTGAGTTCAGACTGGGAAACGAGATTTTAGAAGAGGAGATTTCTAGCTCTCCCGTGGAAAGCCCGGAAAGGCTGTCAGCACGAGGGATGGCAGAAATCCTGGAGAAATATGAATTGATCAAGGGGCAGATCCGCCTGGAAAATGTATTTCGCACTGGAATTGGCTCCGATATCGTTGTTGTGGAATTATGCCTGTTTTTTCAGGGGCATAGCACATGGAGCGGCAGAAAACTGCTGGGATCTGTCTACATAGAAAACAATCCAGCTATGGCGGGAGCTAAAGCCACTCTCAAGGCTGTAAATCGGGTGATGATGCGTCATTAATTATTACATTTATTATTTATTTCAGGTTTCACAACAAAAGCTATTAAATTTTTTACTTAACTTATTATCAATCATAACGATGAAAAGCCCGTCCCCGGGGTCAGGGGACGGGCTTTGTTAATTAACCCCTGTTCCAGACGGCTACCGGGGGGCAGCATTATACAGGGGTTTGAGCCGATTATCACAATCGGCTCTATTCAATATTTCTGGCTTATTATCAAAAATCCTTCAAGTAATTTTTTCCTTTTAGTTGCTGATGCTGGAAGAAAATTATATGTGAATAAAATCTTTATGCTGGCAGGGTATTTTCCATTTATCTGGAACTTTATTTATGCAGGGCATTTACAGTCACTCATATATCTATATTATGAAAAAGGGAACTTCCTGTATTTTGCTGACTGAAGGAAGAAACCCAAAAAGGAGGTAAAGGTTAGATGGGTTTTGACAGCATTTTTAAGTATTTTCGCATCGAAAAAAATCCACTGGAAAACAGTCTCTATCCAGGCATTACAGGGGCAGTAATTTTCTTTTTTCTGCTGGCAGCTGCTGTATCTCCGGTGGCAGCCGAAGAAGCTGATGGGAATTTTCTGGCAGAAAGCCCCGAGATTATTCTGGGTTCACATTCTCCTCCCTTTCTCTCCGCTAGCTGGTCTCCCCGGGGCGATCTCATAGCCTCCCCCGGGCCGGATGGCGATATCGTGATCTGGAATTCTGATACCGGACATACGGTAGAGCTGCTATCCGATCATGACCGGATAATCACCGATCTCAGCTGGGATGGCAGCGGTGAAATTCTGGCCAGCACCAGCCGGGATGGCAGCGTTCTTTTCCGGGCAATTGGTGAAGAGGAATACCAGGCATATGGCGGTGCACACGACGACTGGGTCACCTCTATCGACGTGCACGGAGACAGCGGTCTTGCAGCAAGCGGGAGCTGGGACAGAACTGTTAAGATATGGGACATTGAAACCGGAAAACAGGTTGGAGAGCTTGATTCTCCCGGGGGCTGGGTGAGAGAGGTGAAATGGTCGCCCGGAGGAGACATGATAGCCGCCGGCACCAATGACAGAGCCTACGTATGGGAGCTGGACGAGGAGCTAAAAACAGGCGAAGTCATCCACACTCTGGGTGGACTGCGGGATAAAATCAGAGCCGCAGCATGGATGGATGAGGGAGAAACTCTGGCCATAGGCGATGATGACGGGTATGTAAAAATTTACGATCTCTCCGGAGGAGAGTCCGAGTTAAGAGCGGAAAATAATATCAATGACCGGCGCCTGCGCAGTCTGGAGATGCGTCCTCAAGGAAATAAACTGGCGGCAGCAGGCGATTTTGATAAAATCAAGCTGCTGGATCCCCTAACCGCCGAAATTGTCGATGATTTTGAAGGGCATGGAGACTATGTGAATAAAGTTGACTGGTCGCCGACTGGCGATAGGCTGGTTTCGGCCAGCGAAGATGATACTGTTAAACAGTGGGATTTTGAAGAGAAAAAAGATATTTTGACCTTAACCGGTCATCCCGATCAAATTAATACCGTCTCCTGGCATCCTGAAGGAGAACTTCTGGCCACCGCCGGCAACGATAACCGCCCCCGAATATGGCATAAGGACAGTCCCGAACTGCAGCAAATGATGATCGGTCACACAGCTCCCATTCGCGACATCAGTTGGGCTCCCGGAGGGGAGAGGCTGGCCACGGCTTCGGAGGATCAGGCGATGATAGTCTGGGGACAGGCTTCCCAATATGAACCGCTATATGTAGCCGGCGATCATGACCGTCCCCTTCTGGACTGGAGCGTTTTTGCCCCGGTTACAAGGGAAAAAACCACCCACGAGGACTGGGTATTCAGCGTGAGCTGGAGCAGCGATGAAAACTATCTGGCCTCGGCATCCTACGATGGCACTGCGGGAATATGGCTGGCAGAAGATGGAGATCCGCAGCAGATACTGGAGCACGAGGAAGGCTGGGTGCGCCAGGCCATCTGGCTGCCGGATAAAGATGAAATAATCACAGTGGGCCAGAAAGGCGGCATCCATCACTGGAACATCGACGGTGATCTGCTCGAGCGCAAGGAGCTAAACGATATTGAACTGCGGGGAGGCTCGATAAATACCGACGGAGATAGGCTGGCGGTGAGCACCTATGAAAATCAGGTTAAGGTATTTTCTCTGCCGGGACTGGAAATGATAGATGTCAGCAAGCCGCGTGCGGATCTTATCTTTGATATCGCCTGGTCGCCGCAGGACAATTACCTGGCGGGAGCAGGCGGTGATAAAGAGCTTATAATATGGCATCTTGACGACGAGGAGGGGCTGCAGAAAAAATCTGCACGACCAATGCCAGGTTACAGCAGTTTATCACCCCGCACTGTTGACTGGTCGCCGGAGATGGACTATCTGGCCACCGCCGACGGCAATCATCTGCTGCTCTGGCCCATAATTTTGACCCGCTGACGCAGGTATTCAAGGATATCCCTGGGGATAGTTTTATCCCCGGGGTATCTTTTATCAAAATCCTCCTGGTGATAAAATCTCAGCAGAGCCCGTTCAAATTGTTCGTCAAAGACGCAGCTCACCTCCCCTTCATAGTAACCAAGATCGGAAAGAAGCTGCTGCACCTCCAGGAGTGTGTCCCCTTCAAGCGGAGTATGCTCCACATCGCTTTTCACGTAATAAAGATTAAACATATCCAGCAGACGGGAGAGCTCATTCAGAGGCTCATCACTGTCATCCACACGCAGATCGATGTGTTTATCGGTAAAACCGCCATAACCTCCGCCCTTTTTAAATGTCAAAAGAGAAGCCGATTGTTTACCCCGTCTGTCTCCTCCCGCTTCCTCGGCAGCAAAGAGGGCGGCCAGAAGGCGCTCAGCCAGGGAGCCTTCCTCCTCTTTAAATGTCTTTACCATCGCCTCAACAGTCTCGCCATTTACAAGCAGATTACCCTGGGCGGCAAAATTTTCTCCGCTCATACCTCCGGCCCAGTCAATACATTTATCTCCTGTAAAGGTGGCTGATCTGCCATGCGCATCAACGATGCCAACCTGTCTTAAAGGCGCCCCGGAGTCAAGCGCTGTCAGAGTATCCAGTATTTCCTGAGGCTTCTTACCCTGTTTTAAAAGTTGAAGACTGCTGGGGCCATAGGTTGGATTGATCAGGGCCTGAGTTGCTACCGCTCCCACATCCCACTCGATATAGGGGACAATAGAGCCTATGGCCAGAAATCGGGACTGAATAGCAATACCGAGTTCTTCTGTTTTGGGATCCCGCCCCACGATGGAAAAAGTAGATACCATAGGAGCATCATTTAAATCTGACATTTAATCCCTCCATTGCAGGCAAAAATTTTAGCAACTGGTCTTTCTCAGGATTAGCCGATGAATTCGACTTAAGTTCATTTTCATAATTTTTATTTGTGGAAGCTATGATGATCCGCTCACATTAAATTATGTTTAATTGCACTGTATAAAGTCGATATCATCGAAATTTATGAGTTAAGATTGCTGACATGACAACTATCATGTTTAACAAATTAGCAGTGAAGTAACTTTTTGCAGTAAATTTTTATATTGAAACGTTAATAAATCAGGGGACAAATTTTTTATAAATTTTAAAATTATCCCCCAAAAGGCCCAAAAATATGGTATAATAGTAACAGATAATATTGTCGGCGGGAGTGCCGCCGGATATTATCGGCAGGATCGATGCAGCTAAAATTTGGACCTCACGGAAATCATGCCCCCTTTTTCCGCGGGGTCCCTTTTTTGCAGTCCAATTTTAAACATCTCACTCCGAATCTCTAAAGGCCTCGGCCTCCCTCTCTATCTCATCCGGAGTTATGCGGGCTGTGACGTCAAAAAATTTCTGTATAAAAGCAGCCGGAGTGCTCTTTTCCAGCGCCGCAATTTTGGCAGCAGTTCCAAAAGCGCTCACAGCCGTCATGACTGCAGCCTGCAGCTCATTCTCAGCTGCTCCGATAAATGCTCCGATGGTGCTGGCAAGCATGCATCCTGTCCCTACATTTTCTCCCAGCAGCTCATGGCCTCCCGGCATACGGAAAGCACCCCTGGGACCGGCCACCAAATCCTCTTCGCCGGTAATAACAACCACCGCTGATCGACTTTCCGCCAGCTCCTCTGCAGCCGCTTCCAGAGCTCCATGATCTCCCACGGACTCAACTCCCTTAACCTGCCCCTCGCCCCCGGTCAGAATACTTATTTCACCTCGATTCCCCTTTATAACCGATATGTTAAACTGGTTCAAAAGATGGCGGGCAAAGGCGGTGCGATAATCGGTAGCTCCTACCCCCACCGGGTCGAGAACTATGGGAATATTGTTTTCTGTGGCTGCTTCTGCGGCCTCAATCATTCCGGCCTTCATATTTTCATCCAGTGTGCCTATATTTAAAACCAGGGCATCCGCCCCCTGAACCATCTCACCGCTCTCCTGCGGAGAGTGGGCCATGACGGGCAGTGCACCCCAGTGCAGTGTGATGCTGGCACAGTCACTGACGGTAACATAATTTGTAAGGTGATGCACCAGCGGCCTCTCTTCTCTGATTGTCTTCAGCAGCTGTGGCTTAATGCTGTTATCCGTGGACAAAATTATTCCTCCTTCCCTCGATCGGATTTTTCTGCATTCCTTACAGTATTGAGCATATTTTCGGCAGTGCCTGTGATATCCTCAGCCTGGGTAAGAGCGCTTATTATCGCCGCTCCATCGGCGCCTGCTCCTATAACTTCGCTCACGTTTTCGGGAGAGATGCCTCCAATGGCTATCAGGGGGACCGAAGATTTTTGCGCCGCTCTCTCCAGATTTTTCAGGCCCACCGACTGTCTCTCCCTCTCCACGCGCTTGGATTTGGTGGCAAAAACGGAGCCAAAACCTATATAGTCGACCACATCTTTCTTTATGTTCTCTATCTGTTCCGGCGAAGAAGCTGAGAGACCAATTATTTTATCATCTCCCAGCAGTTTTCTGGCTTCCCCGGGAGGAAAATCCTCCTGTCCCAGGTGAACTCCATCGGCATCCAGGGCCATAGCTAAGTCCACCCGATCATTGACAATGAAATCCACATTGTTTTTCTCTGTAAGTTTGCGAACCTTTCTGCCCAGATAAAATCTCTCTTTAATATCCATGTCCTTCTCCCTCAGCTGAACTGCTCCCACCCCACCTTTTATGGCTTTCTTTACCACCTCAAAGGTGCTGATACCGGGGGAGAGGACTGATTCAGTGAGAAGATAAAGCTTCCAGCTCTTGATTTTTTCAGTAAATTTATCCCGCTTTTTACCGCCGGTTCTTTCTTTCTTCCCGGCCGTTTCTTTTTTGTCCGCTACATCCTTCACAAACCATCACCTCCCTCCGGTCTAATCAGGTGATTAACCGGGTTTATGCCAGCTCCCAGTGTGAAACCCTCTCTTATGGCATCTGTAATGTAAGTTTTTGCATGACCGATAGCTTTTTTTAGATCAAAACCTCTGGCCAGATTTGCTGCGATTGCGGCCGAGTAGGTACAGCCCGTACCGTGAGTGTTGCCGCGGGAAAGGCGGGGAGCGGTATACTCCTCAATCTCCTCGCCTGTGAAAAGAACATCTCGGGCCACGTCCTCCTCCAGATGTCCACCTTTTACTAAAACTGCGTCCGGTCCCAGTTCATGAAGTCTCCTGGTCAGCTCTTCCAGAACGCTCCTCTTTTCTATCTCTTCCTCTGTTTCTCCTGCAGCTTCCGGACCGTGCAGTAATACCAGTGCTTCCTGAAAATTGGGGGTAATCACTGTCGCTTTAGGAAGCAGCCTATCGCGCAGAACAGAAACGGCCTCTTCCTCCAGAAGAAGATCACCGCTGGTGGCCACCATGACCGGATCAACAACCAGATGAGGGAGATCGTATTCCTCCAGTTTATCGGCCACTGCTGATGTTATCCCGGCGCTGGCCAGCATACCCGTTTTTGCGGCTGCAGGTGATAAATCAGAAAACACAGACTCCAGCTGCTCCTCAACGAATTCAGGAGGTAAAACCTCAACCGCCTGAACTCCCATGGTGTTCTGAGCAGTAACCGCTGTAACCACGGACATCCCATATGTGTTATGAACTGTCATCGTTTTCAGATCCGCCTGTATCCCGGCTCCCCCGCCGGAATCAGACCCTGCGATGGTCAAAACCTGTGGCGGCGCTCCTTTATAAAAAACATCCTTTTCAGTATTCCTGTCAGTATTCATGATTGAGGCTGGCCTCCCCTGATTTTAATATTGCTTTTCTCCATACACATTGTTTTAACTCTATTAAAACTGGAAAACTATAGCCGGCTTAATCAATTTACAAAAAGATATGAAGCGAGATGACACTGAAAATTTTTCGAAGCCGGAGTCAGGTCCATTCTCAAAAAATCTAAATATTAAAGGGGCACAGCTCCCGCGGGGAAGGCCATGCCCGACATCTCAACGATCCGGCAGGATAAAAAACTAAGGCTTTATACCGGATCTTCCGATCTCTCAGGCATAGCTTTCCTGCGCAGGCATTATCCCGTTCAGGTTCATGGGATCAGGAGAAACCTTTCTCAGCCGGCAAACTTCTCTTTTCAAACCGGCTCTCCCAGCTATGCTCCTTTTGTTTTCTGGATCTATCTTGCATAATTAAGGAATTTATCTCGCTATAGCAAACCTCGCTAGAGCCAGGACTGCATTTACAATTTTAACAATAACATCATTTTATAGCAAATCATTAAGATGCTCCAAAATTTCTTCCGGGGTTTCCATGAGCACATCCGCCAGGTCCGCCAGCGACTCTCTGGTGCCCACGCCACAGAGCACTCCTGCAGCCATACCAGCCCCGGCATTTCTGGCAGTCTTCATATCCGTGGGAGTATCACCCACAAAAGCAACCTGTGAGGGTGAGAGGGCAAATTTCTCACAGAACTCATCCACCACAGCTGGATCGGGTTTATCGGGAATGTCATCGTCACCGCAGGCAATGTAATCAAGATATTCCATAACATCAAGCTCTTTAAGTATGGTCAGAGTGGAAGGTCTGGTATCAGCCGTAGCGATACCAATATACAGCCCCCTTTCTTTCAGGAGGGAAAAAAGCTCATCGAGGTCAGCAGTTGGCTTAACGAAGTCAACAAAATCCACCTGAAAAAAACTCTCCTTCATCACACTCATGATCTCCTCTGCAAGCTCCTGATAATGAACCGCCGGTTCCATCTCCTTCTCACGCATATAATCAGCCATCTGCCGGGCTGAGCTGGCGACTGTAGCAGCCGCCAGATTTCCATCGGGGTCTATCTCCTCGGCTTCCGGGTATATGCCAAAGATATCCATCAGATCCCTTCTGACAGTTTTATGCCGGCCATCACCCGGCTCGATAC
>CAZVZM010000065.1:0-11048 GCA_964630835.1 uncultured Halanaerobiaceae bacterium | reverse complement strand
TTCTTTGCAAGGTTAAATGCATTTGGTTTTGATTTTTTTACTGGCAGTTTGGACACCCGCTTCTCCCATGACGATACCTGCCGGGCCTGCCCGACTCTACAGGCAGATCTTCTCCGCACTCAGCACAGCGAGGCTGGAGGCGATAGTCTCCCCCCTCAAATTTAAGAGATTTTCCTTTTATTAAAGCCTCGGCTATTTTGCTTCTGGCATCTGAGAGTATTCTCTGAAAGGTGGGCCGGGAAACTTCCATCCTCTCTGCAGCTTCCTCCTGATTAAATCCCTCTTTATCCTTAAGGCGTATGGCTTCTACTTCCTCAAATGTCAGCTTAACCTCTTCGAGCTTATGATTGGGAATGCCGGCCGGTTTATAAAACTTTGTTTCGGGAATGTTTTCAATTCTTCTCTCTTTTTTAGGTCTGACCATAATTATCACTCCCAGGTTAAGCACATTTTATCATACTTCTTAAAATAAGTTCAATATCAAAAAAGCGAGGAGAGCTGGAAAATGCCCCCCTCACTTTTTATAATTCACTTTAATACCACAGATATAGCCTCATTTATATTTAGATCCGATCTCTCCGGTACTTCACAAATCTATTTATGCAGTGTTTTTTAACCGTATTTTTTTTAATCGTAAGAGTCTTCTGTTGACCATTCCTTCCAGACTTTGCCCACAAGTTCCGGTCTCGGAGATAAAGTTTTGCCTCCTGGCTGCCAGCCGGAAGGTGTAGCTTCTCCCTTTTCTCTTACATGCTGGAAAGCCTGAACCTGTCTAATCAATTCTGAAACATTTCTTCCCACAGGAGGCGTAAGAATTTCCATAGCCTGAACTATACCGTCAGGATCAATTAGAAATCTTCCCCTGATATCTACTCCATCATCCTCTTTATATACGCCATAAAGTTTGCCAATTTTACCGGAAGTATCAGAAGCCATGGGGAATGGTATACCGCCATCAACCATTTTGCTTAACTCCTGTTCCTCCCAGACCTTGTGAGTCTGTATGCTGTTAGTGCTGACAGAAATAAATTCTACTCCCAATTCCTGAAACTCATCATACCTGGCAGCAACTGCTGCCAATTCGGTCGGTCAAACGTAGGTGAAATCCCCCGGATAAAAGCAGAGCACCCTCCATTCACCTTCATAATCGGATAGACTAACCTCGGTAAATTCCCCATTATGATAGGCCTTGGCTGTGAAATCTGGAGCCTTTTCTCCTGCTCTGACCATAATTTTACCTCCTCAGTATATCTTTTTATTAAAAAGAGTAACTCTTTGCAATTATTAATTATATATAAATAAATCTGTTCTGTCAAAGAAATACAGGGTTATAATGAATAAAGCAGATATCATCAAAATTTCTAAATTATAATCCCCAGCATATCATAAATACTGACAATCATATAGTCAGAAAAAATTCCCATCTTTAACCACCGGTTTACCTCCTACGAAAACGTATTCTATTCCTTCCGGATAACTAACTGGATTTTCATAATTAGCAGTATCCTGGATTTTTTCCGGATCATAAATTACTATAACAGCTCTGGCCCGAAGATGGCATGAATAATTGACCGGAGAATATATTAAAAAGCCGGTGATGAAAATAAAAATAATCCCTAATTTAGCTTTTTGAGATAAATAATATACTGCTTCCTGGTTAAAATGTTTTCTGTTCAAAGTCATTGCGTTCTCACTTTGGGCGTTCCTCAATAAGACGTCTGATTTCATCCTTATGGCTGAAAGTGTAATCCTGGCCATATTTTCTCTTTATCAGGTTGGCCGCAATTCTTCCCGATTCATATATCGTAGGGAGGCCGCTGCCGGGATTTGTTCCTCCTCCCACCAGCCACATATTGTCGAACTCCTCAAACTTATTTCTGGGACGAAATACCAGCATCTGCCTGAGATTATGTCCCAGATTAAAAGTTGCTCCATGAGCTACTCTCAAATCATTTTCCCAGTCCTCTGGCGTGATCATTTTTTCCTGCAAAATATGATCGCGTATATTGCCATCACCAATCTTATTATTGAGCTCATCCAGAATCAAGTCTCTGTAATCATTTTTTTCCTTCTCCCAGTTTATATCCCCCTTCAAATTTGCCACCGGCACCAGCACATAGAGCGGAGTCTTGCCCTCTGGAGCCAGGGAGGGATCCGTTATGGCAGCATTTTGAACATAGAAGGAGGGGTCGGAAGATAGCTCTTTTTCGGACTCGATTTCCAAGAAGTTTTTTTCATAATCTTCAGCTATAAACACATTGTTATGTTCCAGCTCTGGATACTCCCTATCAAGACCGAGATAAAGCATAAATGTAGAGCATGAGTAATTGTAATCATCCAGATTTTCATCGGTATATTTTCTTCTTTTTTGTGATGGTATTAAATTTTTCATGGACCAGGCAAAATCTGAATTCATGACTATTTCATCGAAATGCTCTTCTCTTCCATTCTCGAACTTCAATCCTGAAGCGCTGCCCCTATCAATAATAATTTCTTCAACTTCTGTATCTAACTCTATCTTCCCTCCCATTTCCTCAAAGGCTTCAGCCATGGCATGAGCCAGCTGGTTAAGCCCACCCATAACATGATAAACTCCCCAGTTATACTCAATAAAGGGCAATATGCTGAACATTGATGGGCAGTTATAGGGTGACATCCCCAGATATTTTGATTGAAAGGTAAAACCAACTTTAATTCTGTCGTCAGAAAAATATCGGCCCAGGTCATCCCACAGGCTCCGGTGAGGATTGAGCACTGTCAAAAGCTTGAGAATATCAGTATTGATCATATCCTTCCAGCCAGTATAAGGCCTCTGCAGGACAGGCAGTGTATATTTTACTTTCTTTCTGTTAATGCGCATGTATTTGTCATATCCATCTACGTCCTGTGGGCTTATGCTGGCTATGGATTCCTTGAATTTTTCCGGATCGTAACAGGGGCTTAAGCTGTTTCCATCGGCAAAAACAAGTTGATAGAAAGGATCCAGCATTTTTAAATCAACATATTCGTTTAAATCCTTTCCTGTGGCAGCGAATATTTCCTCCAGGATAAAAGGCATCATAAAAAATGTGGGACCGATATCAAAAGTAAACTCGCCAAGTTCAAATTTGCCATTGCGTCCACCCACCCGGGATTCAGCCTCATAAATGGTTACATCAAAGTCTCCATCGGCCAGCAGCATTCCTGCGGCCAGACCCCCCGGGCCTGCACCAACTATACCTATTTCTTTCATATACAGTATCCCCCTCGGCTTATAGCCTATTGCCCCTACTGCAAATATTTGTCAGTTAATGTCCTTAACTCCGTCCAGGTTTTTCATTCCAGAGGCAGGGCTCTGTATGCCAGCAGTGCAATCAAACCTCCGGCCAGAGCAGTATACAGCTGAGGCATAGTCATCATCTGAGCAGCAGGCTGTGGCACCTCAACGAGAAAAGTTACAGCAGAAGCCAAAAGTAGAAACTTCGCTGCAGAGGCGATAATCATTGATACTATCCTGCCTGGAGTGAAAGTGGAGTCTTTATTTCCAGGCAAAAATCTTGTGAGAATGAAATATACTAATACCAGCATAGCATTGCCTGCAGCAATAAATGGTATCATCGGAGCCAAAACAGGCGGAAGAATCCCCCGTAAAAACCCCATTACTGGCGTAAAGATGCCTATAGCGATGCCGGCCAGAGGCCCAACTATCATAGCAGCAAGAAAGAGAACCGCATTTATCCCCGGCCCTGTAACCGGCTGCGGAAAGCCTCCCAGCTGCAAAACGAGTGCAAGAGCGAGCAAAATAGCAGACCTGGTCCAAAATACTGTGTTTTGAAGTTTCTCTGTAGACATAAATATCCCTTTCTAAATCATTACTCTGAAATTTTTTTGGCATTATGATGTATAAGATAAATCCCCAGTATAAAAAGTATACCTCCAAAAAGGGTGAAGAGCGCTGGTTGAAAGCTCAAATGTTCGGTGTATGAATAACCAGGAATGAAGAGATGACGGTTAAATATTACTGCCAGTAAATTATTCAAACCGTGAGCAAAAATCGGCACCAGCAGTGACTTAAATTTCCAGTAAAGCCAGCCCAGCAGCAATCCAAATAAAAATGCAGAAAATCCCTGAAGAATATTGAAATGAACCACAGCAAACAGCAGAGAAGAAAAGAAAAGGGCAAATTTAATCCCGTAATTTTGATATAGACCGCGAAAAATAAAGGCCCTAAAGATTAATTCTTCCAGCAGAGCAGCTAGTACAACCACAACAACAAAAATGGCCAGGAAATTTTCTGAAGCCATACCCTGTACAATTTCCGCATATGCCCCTGTATCTACAAATATTCTGGTCACATTAACCAGCTCGGAGATGACTATAGAAGATCCAAACACGAGCAAAATGGCAGCCAGATAAACTGTAGGAGCATTAATTTTTCTTCCAAAGCTTTCCAGTAAAGTTACTTCAGACCTTTTAAGGGCATACTTTATTAAAATAACATTGGCCACCATTCCACCCAGCCCCAGAAGCCAGAAAGGAGGCTCTCCCCGGTGCACAGCCTGCCAGAGAGAGACCAGTATGAGCCCGACCACCAGGTGCAAAATAATCAGGTAAATGACAAGCTTTACTGATTGGCGCCATCCAGGATAGACATCATCTCCTTTATCTTTAAATGCTTTTTTCATAACCAAAAAACCCCGTATTTCTATAATGAGATTTCTGCTTTTTGTCGTTAAAAGATATGAAAAAATAAAATAGGCGTGTAATAATTAGTTTATAAAATTATACTGCAGGAAATAAAGCCTGATTAACAATAGGATTATTCCTCCGCTCAAATTTAGTTTTGAGCCCTTTAAAAATGCTCTTTCTTATCGAAAAATTTCGATTATCATTTCGCCTCATAACTTTTTAAAAAAAGATGAGTAGTTATGGTTTTATAGCGTATATAGCTTCTTTTCACAACGAAGGTTTAAAATAAGATCCTAAACACTCAACAATTAATTGATAATAAAATAGAAACTAAATAATCTCTTATATGTCATTACCCTCCAGATTATCCGCTGATAAATCGCCTTCCTCTTTGCTCTCCTGTGTGGATTGCTCTTCTCCCTCAGCACCTTTCATTGCTGCCAGTTTTTCCAGGAGTTCCGGAACCTTTTCCACCAGATTATCCAGAGAACTCTTATCCTCCAGAGAGATTAATTCCACTTCATCATCTCTCACCACCAGCAGAGCCCGGGGAGAAATTTTACAGCCCAGACCGCCACCGCCTCCCTCACTATCTCCTCCATCAGCATCTGTAGAGGCGCCCACTCCAGTGCCAATGCAAAAAGAAGCACTAATCACAGGAATTAAGCTAACTCCCTCCAGCTCGATCCTCTCTCCTATTACTGTTTCAGTCTTGAGAAATTTATCCAGTCTGTTATACATTTTCTCCAGCGCTTCAGGTGTTCCTTTCATTGGTTGATCCCTCCGGTTAATTTTTTATTTTTAGGGTCTAACTTCACTGCCCTGAGATAAAAATGGAACTTTTGTTTTTCGGGCAACCAGATAGAAGAAAATTTTAACCGAGTCCGGTGAAAAAAGAAAACCAAAAACTGTACAGAGAAGCCTTCCTGGAATAAATTTCCCCTTTAGCTTTCCATCTCCTTCCAGCACATTTTCGCCTGAGTAAACGGTCAGATCAAAAGACTTACCTGCCAGGGGGCATAGAACAGCATAATATATGGAAAGCAGTAAACCATTATGATAGGGATCACTAAAATTTACGCGTGCGCTAACTTTAAACAAATCCGGCCTAATCTGCCTCCAGATTTTAATGAAAAATCGCATAAGGTGAGCAAAATTCCTGCGATTAAAAATATTTCTATCCAGTTCGCCGAAACGGGGAAACTTCGAACTCAGGCCTTCCTTCTTCTCTATAGTTTTGTCCAGGAACAGGTCCTCCTCTCTCTTCACAGCTTTTTGAGATATTTTGAAGCCCAATAACTTTATACTGCGATACGTATCAGCTTCCTTTCTTTTCATGGCTACTCTTATCAGAGGAGATCCCAGGTAAAAACTGTATGTCAATCCATTTTGAAAGACAAATTTCCCCCGGTAAGATAGAGGAATCACCATAAAAAGCATGAAAAGCAAGAAAATTAATACCGCAAATCCTATAAGAATTGTAGCAAACATTTATATCACCGGCTCCAGGTTAAACATAAAATACAATACAGTTTCTATCAGACCCTTACATCTTATGTATTTAATTCTCCTTTCAGCAAAAATTTCCTTTAAAATAAATAAAAAATGCATACAAAAATTTCGATTATCACTTCGCCTCATAGCTTCCCATAATAAGAGGTGAGCAGCTATCGCTTTACAGGAATATGTCGTAAATTTCACAAACAGTTACGGAGAAGATACTAAAATACTTAAAGTGTTTTTTCCTGAAGGCAGCGGCGGGCCCTATCCACCGTGTTTAAAAGATAATCAGGTGCTTTTTCATGGGCAGCAATTTCCTCTCTATTGAGCCAGTAAACCTCCGCCACTTCGTCAGTATCACATACTCTCGCAGGCCCGCTGCGAAATTCAGCCAGAAATATGATGTCTATAACCAGATATCCCTCTTTAATCCAGAAAGACGTGCTCTCAAGATACTCAAGTCTGCCTTCCATCCTCACCCCTACCTCCTCTTCCACCTCTCTTCTTACAGTCTTCTCCAGCACATCGTTATCTGCTTCTTCAGTCTCGACCTTACCTCCAACCAGCGAAATAATCCCCGGTGCATGTTCTTCCCGGTCACTTCTCTTTATCACAAGCCATTTCAGGCCAGCTTCCGTTCTTTTGTAAATTGCAGCTTCCACATTTACAATATATGACTTCAATAACTTACCCTCCGCTTAAAATACTCAAAAGAATTTATTTTTTTGTGATTTTAATAACAGCGTCAATCACCGAGAAAGAATATCCCAACCCCTCCGATACCCAGATGGACTCCCAAAACGCTATTTATTAGCTCAAGGCAAAAAATTTCTCCTCCCAGTTCTTCAATTTGTTCCTTTACCTGCTCAGCTTTCTTTTTATCATCGGCGTGGGTGATGGCAATAAGTTTTTCGGAAATATATGAACATCTCTCTTCAAAAAGATCAACAAGTTTAGTGAGAGCTTTTTTGCTGCCTCTGACTTTTCTGAAAAGCTTTATTTCACCATCGACAAGATGCAGAATGGGTTTAATATTTAGGAAATTACCCACCAGGGATTTGGTGAGACTTATCCTTCCGCCTCGCTGCAGGGCGGATAAATCATCCAGAAAAAAAAGATGTTCAATCCTGCCAATCCAGTCATCCAGCCTGTCCAGGAGGGCGTCTCGCTCTACCCCCTCTTCCAGAAGCCGGGCTGTTTTATAGACGATAATTCCGGTAGCTGCCGAACCTGACCTGGTATCCACAACATCAATTGTAACTTCTGGATATCTGTCTCTGATATCTTCCGCCACCAGGGAGGCCGTTTGATAGGAACCTGAAAGCTCACTGGAAAAACCAAAATAGATTATATCGTTTCCTTTTTCAGCTTCCCTGGCAAAAGCCCGGGAATAAGTCTCCGCCTGCACCTGGTCCGTGTCGGGATATCTTTCTTCGCGCATGGCTTCGTATACTTCTTCAGTGGAAATGTCCTTCCCATCATAAAAAGTCTCACCTTCAATATTTATAATAAAGGGAAGAACATCAATATCATATTCATTAATTATCTCCGAAGGAAGATCACAGGCACTGTCGACTATTAGCTTAACAGTCAAATGGTATCACCTCTATTAAATATACTGATTTAAAATCCTCCAGTTCATTGATTAATTTAAGAGTTTCGAAAAATTTCGAGTATCACATTGCCTCATCCCTTTTCGGAAATAAGGATTGTGAAGAGGAGCTGAAAAGAATTCAAAAACTTAAAGATTAGCCCCCTCCCAGAGAGGGCAGGATTAAAAGCCTATCATTATCTTCCAGTTTAGTATCAAAAAATTCACCCGGCGTTACCAGTCTGCCATTACGCACAAACTGATAATCCAGTCTGAGCCTGTGTTTTAAATCCAGGCCGACTCTTCTGGAAATGATATTTAAAGCCCGGGGCAGGTAACGATCAACAGTAATTTCAAACTCCAGACTGTTTTCCTCCCCGGCCCCGGAAACAATTTTCACAGACACTTTCACCATAAATCCCAGCCCTCCGGAATGTTTATGGGCCCGGTTATAATAATCGACCGGGCCCTTTTTATTTAAATTTATCAGGGGCGATAGAGCTGGTTTCCAGAATTACCGTAATATTTTACCCTTCCAGCAGGGATTCTTCCTCGTCCTCTTCAGTCCACTCGGCAAAAGCGGTTCCCGTATATCCGTAAGCTATGGATATCAGTGGAGTTATCCAGTTGAAAAACGCAAATGGCAGATAAACAAAGGGATTTATTCCCAGAGCGCCATACATGAAGGCTCCGCATGTATTCCAGGGGATCAGCGGTGATGTGATGGTACCTGCTGATTCCACTATCCTGGAGAGGTTTTTGGGATGAGCACCGATATCTTTGTAAGCCTCATTGAACATGCGGGCCGGCAGTATAATGGCCAGGTATTGATCGGCCGTGACAAGATTTACAAATACTGCCGTTATATGGGTTACCAGAGATACGGACCCATAGGTTTTGGCCACGCTGAGCAATCTCTTCAATATAACTGCCAGGAAGCCGCAGTTCTCCAGTATTCCCCCCAGAGCCAGAGCGGCAAATATGAGCGATATTGTCCACATCATGCCGTCAAGGCCCCCGGCAGTCAGCAGTTCATCTACCATCTCCACTTCGGTGTCTATCACAAATCCATAATGCATTGTAGACATTACGGAGCCAAGTCCGGCTCCCTGAAATATCATGGCAAATATTCCGCCCAGAACTGCTCCTCCCAGCAGGGATGGAATAGGAGGAACCTTCAAAATGATCATTGCAATTACGAAAATTGGAGCTAAAAATAGCAGTGGATTGAGGTTAAAGCTTTCTGCCAGCGTATCCATTATCACCTCAATTTCTGCCGGATCCACAGCATCCTCAGCATAAAACAGACCTATTATACCGAATAATATTAAAGCAATTAAAAATCCGGGCACTGTCACATATAGCATATGCCGGATATGTTCAAATACCTCTGTGTCTCCGGCCGCACCCGGGGCTAAGTTGGTTGTGTCCGACAGCGGAGATAGTTTATCTCCCAGATAAGCTCCCGATATTATGGCCCCGCCGGTCAGGCCAGGCGAAATGCCCAGGCCGGTTCCGATTCCTACCAGAGCAACACCAATTGTGCCCACAGTTGACCATGAGCTTCCCACAAAAAGAGCTACAATGGCACACATCAGACAGGCTGCCACCAGAAATATCCGGGGTGAAAGAAGCTGCAGGCCCCAGTAGATCATTATGGGAACAACTCCGGCCTGTATCCAGGCTCCGATCAAAATACCTACAATCATCAAAATTATAATTGCCTGCATTCCCACCATAACTCCGTCGATTATTCCCTTTTCAATGACATTCCACTTTATCCCTATTTTAACGGCCACAAGAGCAGCTACCGCCGCGGACAAAACTATAGGAATATGTGGGTCAACTTCCAGCCACACAATACTGAACATGAGTATTATAATAAGAAAAATTACTGGAATAAGCGCTTCCCCAAATGTCGGCATACGAGGCAGCTTATCATAATCGAGTTTTTTATTCTCCCTACCGCTCATATAAAACTCCCCCTTATGACTCATAATTAATGATTTTAAGGCAAGCCAGTTTAAATTCAGATTTTTCTCATCCTGCCATGATAATTTTTCCATCACCTCCTATAAATTTTTTCTAAAAATGTCGTTTCAAAAGCAAAATTTCAAGTATAATAAATATTTAATCCCTGCTATTTATTATATTAATCATCAGGAAGAAAATACCTTCATGAAAGCTTCAACTTAAAGCAGCATAAAGTTTATTTTTTTATCCTTTACCTGATCCGGGTTTTAAAAATTTCGATTATCACTTCGCCTCAAATTTCCAACAAAAGAGCTAGCTTGCTATGGTTTTACAGCTTATATAGCATTTTTTCAAAGCAGCGGTTTTGATAAGAATTATATAAAAAAGGCCATCAAAATATAAATAGAGAAACCAGATTTTAGTTTTGCGCTGGGAATCTCAGGCTCGGGCCTGAGATTCATTTTTGAATATCCTGCAGCTGCCAGCGCTGCTGCCTGTCTCTTATCTCCGCTATTTCTTCGGGGGAAAGACCGTGTTTTTTGCCTATAGCCTCATCCAGTCTACCGGTAATATCTTCCACATCACCTAAGTTTAAACTCATACTGCTGTCCTCCAGCTCCAGCACCACTTCTCCTTCCTCTCTTAATTCTTCCTGATAATCATGCCACTGGGCCCATATCTTCGTTTCTTCCTCCGGGGGCCTTGCATCCCAGTCCTTACCATAAAATTCAGGAGTAAATTCCAGATTATGGTGCTCTCCAGGATTTACAGTTTCAGCCAGATCAAGTCTTCCCTCAGGAGCAAATACACCCCGGCCCAAAGTGCTATCAATTCTATCAACGTAAAGCTCATTATCATACAGTTCAATAACTACAGCGTTAAACTCCTTTTCTTCCTGAAGCGTGTTTAAAAAAATTTTTATTGTTTCCTGCAGGCTGGAGTGCGAAGCTTCTTCATTTATAACCATTGCATAATTTAATACCTGTCCATCAGGCTGGAGCTCACGGGGGTCTCTACTAAATTCAGTATAGTCAACAACTTTATCGTAATCAACATCCATTATCATTTCATCTCTATCGACGTCATCCTCTCCAAACAACAGATTAAAAGCCAGTGCTATAATGATTATCCAGAAACCAAATTTGATTGCTCGGGAGAGCAATATAAATCCCTCCCCAAAATAAATATTTTGAGATGCCCGAAATAAACTTTAAAATAAGGTTCTTCTTGCGTTCAGTTGGTAAATAGGTGTGTCAAAACAGTTTAATTAGTTATACTGGAAGATATAAAGCTTCGTTCACAATGAAATTTTTCC
>CAZVZM010000064.1:0-11228 GCA_964630835.1 uncultured Halanaerobiaceae bacterium | reverse complement strand
GCTCTCTTTGATAAACTATCAGGACTGAATCTGTCCTTAATGAGATCCCTGATAAATTCATTTCCAACAGATACAATATTAAAATCCGGATCGAGAGCGCTTCCCACTCCTTCGCTGACACTGAGAGCACGAAAAAGCAGGAAAAATTCCTGTGGAAGCTTGATATGGTGTTTAAATACAATGCGTTGAAGTTCCTCAAAAAGAACTCGAAAATTAATGTCTTCCAGCCGCCGATTGTAATAATTATAAATAAATTCTTCTATGTCAATCTTAAATTTTCTGCGGCTAATTTCCGGGGGAACTTCACCGATTTCCATAACAATATTTGCAATTATTTCCACATTACGGCGAAGAAGAGCAGCAAAAAGAAGGGCAAAACTGTCCCTGTCATCGCTGCTTATCTGTCCCATAAGACCGAAATCTATATAGGCAAGCTTTTCCCCATCAACAACTATAATATTTCCCGGGTGAGGATCAGCATGGAAAAATCCATCTATCATAACCTGTTTGAGTAGAGATTCTGCCCCCACCCTGGCAAGTTTGCTCCCCTCCACTTCAAGTGATTCATCCGTGTGATCATATTGGCTTAATTTAATTCCCTTTATTTCTTCCATCACCAGAACGCGTCTGCTGGAATATTCCTCGTAAACATCCGGACATGTTACTCTATCATAAGCAGAAAAGTTTGCCTTAAATCTCTTTATATTATAGAGCTCTCTCATAAAATCCAGTTCTTTGAAAAGGCTTTCCCGAAACTCCTCCACCAGGCCTTTAACATTCACAAAATCCGGCAGAACTTCTCTCTCTGAAATCATCTCTGCCAGATTTTCGATCATCTCCAGATCAGTTCTCATTTTGCTCTCAATCCCGGGGCGCTGAATCTTCAAAATTACATCTTCTCCGGAATTTAAAGTGGCTCTGTGTGTTTGAGCAATTGAGGCTCCAGCCATTGCTTCCTCCTCAATGCTGGCGAATACCTCTTCAGTTTCTGCACTCATCTCTTCATCAAGAACGGTTTTGATTTCGGAAAAAGAAACCGGGGGGACTTCATCCTGAAGTTTGCGCAGTTCCTGGATATATTCGGGAGGAAGAATATCCGGCCGGGTGCTCAAAAGCTGGCCAAGCTTAACGTATGTGGGGCCCAGCTCCTGCAGAACCGAGCGGAGCCGGGTGGGGAGGGAGTCACCACGAAATTCCCGCTGATCCTCCTGCAGGCGTCCCTTAAGAGGGGCGAATCTTTTTAGATCAAAATAGTCAAGAAGAAATCCCAGGCCATTTTTTATGAAAACCTGGCTTATTTCCCGATACCTTTGAAAATGTTTATATTTTTTTAGGGGATTAAATTTCATAGCGGCAAAACTCCATGGATATTAATCGCCTGCCTGCTCCCTTAAATTTTCAATTTCGTCTTTAAGATCAGATATTTTATCCCTGGCTTCCTCCAGCTCTCTTTCAAGCCGATTAAAATCTTCTTCGGTGACAGGACTCAATTCCTCAATTTTTTCTTCGATAAAATCTTCAACATTATTCCGGGTCTTTTCTTCGCCTTTCTGCCATTTTTGCTGCCACTTTTCCAGCACTTTTTCACCCTGCTCCCTGGTCAACTCATCATTTTCCACCATTGTTTCAACAAGCTCTTCCAGCTTTTTCTTTGTAAGATTAAGAGTACCGAGCCCTTTCAGGAATAAATCTTCGAAAAAATCATTCATGATAATCCCCCTTTCTTAAAACTTGTTTCTTCTTTATATCAGGTTTTGAATTTTGTCTAAGTTTCAGTTCATAATGCTTATTCCTGGAAGATATAAAGTTTCGTTCACAATGAAATTTTTCCCCGACTTAAATTTAGTTTCAGGTCAAAAATGGTGCTTCCTTCGCGAGAGCTCCTCCCTGAACTTGCGCTCAACCCGGCACATCCCGAGCCGGGGACACAATTTTTTGACCATGGACCCGATACTGGATTTGAAAAATTTCAAGCATCACTTCACTCTGTATCTTCCAGCCTATAATATCATGATAGCGATCTTATATATTATCTGTCAACCAGTCTGCTGTGCGCTGCGAGCTTTTGACCAGTTATTCCAGCTAACCAGCAGGGGACTGGAAACAAAAACTGATGAATAAGTTCCTGCTGCCATACCTATAAAGAGAGCAAGCATAAATGTCTGTATGGCTGCTCCTCCGAAAAGATAGATGGCAAGAATAGCTACAAGCGTGGTCATGGACGTATTTATAGAGCGCGGCAAAGTCTCGACAACTGCTCTATTGGCCTGATTGATAAAACTATCCCGCCTGTAAAGTTTCATGTTCTCCCGTATCCTGTCAAAAATTACAATCGTATCATTGAGAGAATAACCAACTATAGTTAACAGGGCAGCTATAAAAGCGGTATTAATTTCCTGCTGCAGCAGGGCAAAAACTCCCACTGTAAAGAGGACATCATGAGCAAGAGTGGCAAGGGAGACGATTGCAAATCGAAATTGAAAACGAAAACTGATATAAGCTACAATACCGATGGCAGCAACCAGCAGAGCCAGAAGCGCCTGGGTTCTCAGCTCCTGCCCAATTGTGGGGCCAACCATCTCTGTTCTCATGATATCGGTGCTGGGAAATTTTTCAGAAACTGCCTCGTTTACCGCCGTAATTTGTTCAGCTTCCAGTTCTCCCGTTCTGATCAATATTCCCGGCATGCCATCGTGTTCAGTCTCCTGAAGAGAAGCACCTTCAGCAATTTCAATATCCATAAGAACACTTCTAATCTCATCGCTGCTGACCTCTTCTTCAAAGGAATATTCAAGTATGGTGCCTCCGGCAAAATCCAGGCCAAGATTTAAACCCATTGTAGCCAGAAAAATCAAAGAACCGATTACAATTATAGCAGAAATTATAAACCAGACTTTTCTTTTACCCATCAGATCAAGATCTTCGCTAAAATTATACATATTTTACTTCCCCCTGACTCCAAAAGATCCTGAGAGTTCGAGAACTCTAGTTGTTGAGAATAGATCTAAAATTGTCTTCGTTACAAAGAAAGCAGTAAACATACTGAGAAGAATACCGATAATCAGTGTTACGGCAAATCCCCTCACGGCACCGGTAGTGAAATATGCCAGTATTAAAGCTGTGATAAGGGTTGTAACGTTGGCATCAACTATTGTAAGGTATGCCCTTTTAAAGCCGGCATTGATTGCAGTCCTTAAGGGTTTACCGTTTCTCAGTTCATCCTGAACCCGCTCAAATATAATGATATTGGCGTCCACAGCCATACCTATTGAGAGTATCAGGCCCCCAATACCGGGAAGCGTCAAAGTTGCCTGAAGCCCGGCCAGCACTCCCATAAATAATATCCCATATATTATCAGAGTTACCGCTGCAATAGCTCCGGGAAAGCGATAATAAAATATCATATAAAATCCTACCAGAAGGAGACCGATAATACCTGCCCTTATGCTCTGCTCAAGAGCGATTGCTCCCAGAGTGGGGCCAACTGTGCGGCTTTCCATAACTTCAACATCTACAGGCAGAGCACCCTCGCGGATAAGAATGGCATGTTCTTCAGCTTCTTCAACGCTGGCATAACCTGTTATCTGCCCCTCATCTCTGATTACAGACTGGACAGTGGGATTGGTCAACATTTCATCGTCAAGGTAGATACCTATGCGTTCACCCATATACATGCGGGTAATTTCTTCGAAGCGGCGGGAGCCCTCGCCCGTAAGCTCGAAAGCAACGACCGGGCGGTTGTGCTGGTCGTAACTGGCCCGTGCATCGGCAATCTCTTCCCCCCGCAGGAGAACTTCACCTGCTTCATTTTGAATGGTGAGCATTGCGGTCCTGCCGATAGTATCTATTGCTTCATCCGGATTATCAACAGCAGGGAGCTCAATGATGACCCGATCATCCCCCTGCCTCTGTATCACCGGTTCGGTCAATCCCATCTCATTTACCCTTCGTTCAATAATATTCACTATACCCCTCATTACATCATCGTCTATCTCTCTGCCTTCCGTGGGCTGAGCCTCCATAACCACATGAGCTCCTCCAGCCAGATCAAGCCCCAGATTAATCCCATAATTAAAATAGAGAAAAATTCCAAAGACTATAACAACCACCAGAAATAAAGCCTTAAGCTGTCTCCTTTTCCTGTAGCGCATATTTTTTCCTCCCACATTAACTTATAAACATACATCAAAATTAATTGTCAGCAAATACAAACTGAGCAGATGCTTCAAAAATATAATCTCCCAAAAAAGAAAATAAATGCTCTGTTAATAATATTAAAAATCCAATCTAATCAGACAGCTTATCAGTATTAATCAATACCATAACTTTCATGCTCGACAAACCTCATCTCAGTCACTGGCCAGAAAACCCACATCGCACGTCCATGTATGCTGTCTCTATCAACATAACCTACAAGGTTGGGAAATCTGCTGTCGGCGCTGTGATTGCGATTATCGCCAAGTACAAAGTAGCTATCCTCGGGCACCTCAAAGGGTCCGCTTTCTCCAACCTGCCTCATATCCTCTTTAATATAATCCTCCTGAAGCGGCTCTCCATTTACATAAACCTGCCCCCCATCAATATTTACGGTATCACCGGGTTTGCCAATAATTCTCTTAATATAACGGTTATCCTCCGCCCCTTGAGGAGTAAATACCACAATTTCTCCTCTATCCGGTTCCTGAAAACGGTAAACAAGCTTATTTACAATTAATCTCTCTCCATTTTGGAGAGTTGCTTCCATTGAACCTCCTTCAACGACGAAAGATTGAGCAACAAAGGTTATTATTAAAAAGGCCAGCACTGCCGCAATAACAATAGATTGAAAGACTTCAATTATGGCATTTTTGTTCAACTTCGCTTACCCCCTTAAACACGTCGCTTCAGGCCTTTTACTATTTAGTCCTCAGCAGATTCTGATGAAACTTCAGAAGAACTCTCCACCAGCCTGCTTACAGAATTTTTCATCAGATCAATATCCACGTCAGTGGAGATGCGCAGCCTGATGCTGTCATCATGAATTTTAATGATCTTCCCCCTGATTCCCCCTGCAGTAACAACTTCGTCGCCTACTTCCAGCTCATCAAGCATCTGCTGGTGCTGTTTCTGCTGTTTTCTCTGAGGCCTGATTAAAAAGAACCAAAAAACGCCAAAAATCAATATCCAGGGTAATAACGAAACAAGCACTTCCATTTAGTAATCCTCCTCATAAAGTCTTTTTTTGACCGGGAGATTTATGGCTCCTGATCATTTTTATAACGAGCATAGAATTTTTCACAAAATTTTACAAGAGTGCCCTGTTTAATATTATAACGCAATTTCCTCATCAATTCCAGAAAAAAATACACATTATGATAGGAGGCAAGCCTCAGCCCAAAGATCTCATTTCTTTTGATCAAATGTCTTAAATATGCCCTGCTGTAATTACAGCACACATGACAGCTGCACTCCTTATCGGGAGGAGAAAAATCTCGTTTAAAGGCCGCATTGGTAATATTAATACGACCTCCAGAAGTATATAGACTCCCATGCCTGGCAAGGCGGGTGGGTAATACGCAGTCGAACATATCGATCCCCCTTTTAACACCTTCAATAAGGTCTGTGGGAGTTCCCACTCCCATCAAGTAGCGGGGTTTATCTGCCGGGAGTTCGGGAACGGTTTCTTCGAGCATTCTATACATAAGTCTGTTTTCCTCTCCTACACTTAACCCACCTATAGCAAAACCGGGAAAGCCCAGTTTAACAGTCTCCCGGGCACTTAACTTTCTTAAATCAGCAAAAGTTCCTCCCTGAACAATTCCAAATAAATGCTGATCTGTTTTGCTTTTTTCAAAGCGTTCCTTACACCTCTTAGCCCAGCGTAGTGTTCGTTCTAAAGCTTCTTTGACATAGTTCTTTTCAGAGGGATGGGAGACACACTCGTCAAATGCCATGATGATGTCCGCACCCAGCTGTATCTGTATCTCAACAGATTTTTCCGGAGAAATAAAATGACCTGACCCATCCAGATGGGATTTAAATTTAACTCCTTCTTCCTCAATTTCATTAAAATCGGAGAGGCTGAAAACCTGAAATCCTCCGCTATCCGTCAAAACAGGCAGGGACCAGTTCATAAATTCATGCAAACCCCCGGCTTCCTCTATGATATCCGGGCCGGGACGCAGATATAAATGATAGGTATTGGCAAGAATTATTTCAGCTCCGGCACGCTTCAGTTCTTCCGGGGAGAGGGATTTAACTGTTGCTCTCGTGCCAACGGGCATAAATATTGGGGTATCAATTTTCCCTCTGCTCAATTCCAATTTGCCACATCGGGCAGGAAAGTCTGTTGATTTTTCCTGGACCGTAAATTTAAATGTCATATTTTATTTCTCTCCCATCAACAATTTCCATCCGGGATAATCATATAATCAGCATAGCATCTCCAAAACTATAAAATCTGTATTTTTTCTCAATTGCTTCCCTGTAAGCAGAGAGAACATTTTCTCTGCCCGCAAGTGCTGATACAAGCATTATTAAAGTGGATTCAGGCAGGTGAAAATTTGTTATCAGCGAGTCAATAATTTTAAAATCATAGCCAGGATATATAAAGAGATCAGTCCAGCCCTGGCTCCTTTTTCCCTGTATAATATCTTCAGCCGCCGCCTCAAGAGTGCGTGTAACGGTTGTTCCTACCGCAACAATTCTGTCCTCTGAAGATAAAGTCTCAGCAATATTTCTGGCAGTCTTTCGTTCTACCTCGTAATATTCGGCATGCATATCGTGATCTTCAACCTTTTCTGTGCGCACGGGACGGAAAGTCCCCAGCCCAACGTGAAGAGTAATAAAGCTGGTTTGAATCCCTTTTTTCTCCAGCTCCTCAAGCAGATCATCTGTAAAATGCAGGCCGGCAGTTGGCGCAGCTACTGAACCCTCTTCCCGGGCATATACTGTCTGATATCTATCAGGATTTTCCGGTTCTTTTTCAATATACGGCGGAAGCGGCATTTCTCCAAGTTCTTCAAGCTTTTCACTGAGCCTGCCTCCGGGAGAAAATCTTAGCACTCTGCCGCCAAAATCTGTAGTCTCAAGACACTCAGCCTCAATCTCATCTTCAAAGTTTATTTTTGTCCCCGTTTTCACCCTGCGTCCGGGATTTACCAGCACCTCCCAGCAATCCCCTCTATTTCTATCGAGCTCATTGAGCAGGAGAATTTCAATCTCAATGCCGGAAGAAACTTTTTGACCGTAGAGTCTGGCGGGAATTACTTTGCTATCATTCAAAATCAACCTATCTCCCCGGGAAAGAAGCCGGGGTAATTTATTAAAATGAGTATGATCCACTATATCTCCGTCTCTTTTCATAACAAGAAGCCGGGATTCATCCCGGCGCTGTGCTGGTTCCTGAGCTATAAGTTCGTCCGGTAATTCATAATCAAACTTTTCTACATCCATTAAAAACTGACCTCCATATTTATCTCCAGACTGGAACATATTTCAATTATTTATCGAATAAGGATCCCTGTTCTTTCGAAATTTCTTCGGTTTCGGACGGTTCAAAACCCAGATGTCTATAAGCTGCCGGGGTGGCTTTGCGGCCCTGAGAAGTTCTCTCCAGAAAACCCAGCTGCAAAAGATAGGGTTCATAAACCTCTTCTATTGTTGTTTTTTCTTCACTTATAGCTGCAGCGATGGTTTTCAGACCCACCGGCCCTCCGGAAAACTTCGTGATTATAGTTTCCAGAAGCCTGTGATCAATTCGGTCAAGCCCTTTTTCATCTATCTCCAGCAGCTTAAGGGCAGAATTTACAACTTCAGCAGTAATAACTCCATCGGCTTCAACCTGAGCAAAATCTCGCACTCGTCTGAGCAGACGATTGGCCACACGGGGTGTGCCCCGTGCCCTGCAGGCTATTTCATCTGCTCCTTCCTCAGCAATTTCAACATCAAGGATTCGAGCTGAACGCCTGACTATCTTACCGAGTTCATCATGGCTGTAAAAACCCAGCCTGTTAATTACTCCAAATCTATCGCGGAGAGGAGAGCTTAATTTGCCAATCCTTGTGGTAGCTCCAACGAGAGTAAATTGTGAAAGATCAAGCCTCACAGATCGAGCAGAAGGTCCTTTCCCGATCATAAGATCCAGACCATAATCCTCCAGGGCAGGATAGAGAACCTCCTCTACAACTCGATTGAGTCGATGTATCTCATCGATAAATAAAATGTCATGAGGAGATAAATTCGTCAGAATTGAAGCAAGATCCCCCGGCCTCTCAATAGCTGGACCGCTTGTTGTATGAATATTTACATTCATTTCGTTCGATATAATATGAGCAAGAGTTGTTTTGCCCAGACCGGGAGGACCGTAAAGCAAAACGTGATCGAGAGCTTCCTCTCGTTCTCTGGCAGCCTGGATGAATATCCTCAATTTTTTCTTGATCTTATCCTGGCCAATGTAATACTCCAGCCGGTGAGGCCTGAGAGTGCTATCCAGCCTCCCATCTTCAGGCTTAGCCTCAGGAGAAACAACTCTTTCCTCGCTCATAAAAAAATTACTCCTTTCCCAGCTGGTTAAGCACAAGGCGAATTTTCTCTTCCAGTTCCCGTTCAGGATCAACTTTTATTTCTTTAAGGGCAGAGTCTATCTCTGCGTCCCGGTAACCAAGGTTATTTAAAGCCGAATAAAGTTCTTTATCACCGTCCACACCCTCGTCTATATCCAGAGCAGCATCTTCTCCGGCGACCAGGTCGTCTAATCTTCCTTCCAGCTCCAAAATCAACCGCTGACCGCTTTTGGGCCCGATCCCGCTAACTTCTTTTAAAGTGGACAGCTCTTCATTGACAACAGCGGAAATCAAACTCTGAGGAGTGAGGGTTGAAATGATATTCATGGCTACTCTGGGGCCAATCCTCGATACATTGAGAAGTTCCTGGAAAAGCTTTTTGTGTTCTCTGGTTTCAAACCCAAAAAGCTCAACCAGATCCTCTCTTACATATGTATAAGTAAATATTTCAATTTTTTCTCCTCTGCTCGTAACGGGAAAATCATCGGGAATTGTTATATCATAGCCCACATCCTTTACCTTTAGAAGAAGATTGTTTTCCTGTCTGCCGATGACCTCTCCCTCCAGATAGCCAATCATATTTTTTCTCCCCACTTATTTTGCACTGCTCTATTGTGTCCGTGACATATACATACGGCAAGGGCATCAGCGGCATCATCGGAAGCCGGTATGTCCTCCAGGTTGAGCAGAGCCTTTACCATCTGCTGGACCTGGTCTTTGCTGGCTCTACCATAGCCAACCACAGCCTGTTTAACCTGAAGGGGAGTATACTCAAATACAGACAGGTCAGCCCGAGCTCCGGCCAGCATTATTACCCCCCTGGCCTGGCCGACTCTTATGGCAGTCTTAACATTTTTGTTAAAAAAAAGCTCTTCCACCGCCATCTGATCGGGGTTATGTTCTGATATGATTTCTCCTAACTTCCTGTTAAGAATACTCAACCTCTCTACATCTGTGAGTTCGCTCGAAGTCTCAATAACATCAAATTCTATCACGCTGAAAGAATTCCCCTCTTTTTTCACCATACCATAGCCAGCCCGGGCCAGTCCCGGATCTACTCCCAGTATTCTCACTTCATCACCCCGTCCAAAAAAATAAAGACCCTGACCGTTTTCAGTGCCTTTTCCTGAAAGTTAAAATACCTTACACAAACTCCTCTTCCAGGTCGTTCATAACCTCTTCTGGAATATTAAAATTGGTATAAACTTCCTGAACATCATCATGATCTTCCAGTTCTTCCATCAACTTTAAAACCTTTCTTGCTTCTTCTGGAGACAGGTCCACTTCAGTATTGGGAAGCATGACCAGATCTGAATCACTAAAATCGTAATGATCATTCAGCTCTTCTTTCACATCCATATATTCTTTTGGTGCTGTTAAAATTCTAATCATATCCTCTTCTTCCTTTACATCCTCAGCTCCAGCTTCAAGTGCCCGGAGCATCACTTCATCTATATCGTATTCTGCCTGATCATTATCAAGGATTAACTGACCTTTTCTTTCAAACATCCAGGCCACACAACCCTCCTGGCCCAGATTACCACCATTTTCAGAGAGAATATGTCTCAATTCTGAAGCTGTGCGATTTCGATTATCGGTGGTTATCTCAAAATAAAGTGCCACACCTGCCGGGCCGTATCCTTCATAGGTAAAACTCTCATAATCGACCCCCTCAAGCTCACCAGTTCCTCTTTTTATAGCCCTTTCAATATTATCCTTGGGCATATTATTATCTTTGGCTTTTTCTATGGCCATGCGCAGGTCGGGGTTTTTTTCCGGATCTCCTCCCCCCTCCCGGGCAGCTACAGCAATCCGGCGGCTTAGCTTGGAAAAAAGTTTGGCCCGTCGTTTATCCTCTTTTTTCTTTTGATGTCTTATGTTATGCCACTTAGAATGACCAGCCATAAAAACCCTCCTAATAATCATCCTGCCCTTAATTTTAACATATTTCCCCGGGCAATGCAATAAAGCTTCTAGAAAATTATGGAAAATAAAAATCCAGGACACTTCAAACTGTCCTGGGATAATTATATCAAATCATGCATCCTCAAAATATTATAATGTGACAATCAATGACTTAGATTCAACAAGTTTGACGCAGCTCATTAATAAATTCCACAAGATTTGCCCGGCCATCTTCTTCCCACTTTTCAATGAAATTTTTCAGACGGCTTTTTTCGTATTCAGAAAGGCTGGCTACTTTTTCATGCAAAATTTCCTCTTCACCCTCTTCTATTTCCCTATCGATTTCTTTTAAAAGCTCAACACCATTCTTTAATGGATACTGAACCCTGTAATACACTTTATCTCCCATAATCAACTTCCTTTAACTCTTCCTGAATTTTTTTAAGAAGATCTACACCTTCCTGGTCCAGGTAACGAAGATAGCCCTGAAGAGCTATTAGGCGGTTGTCAAGTATTTTTTCATCCAGTTCAAGCTCCCCGGGATCAATTTCCTCAATTTTTTCCATGCCATAGCTTAATTCTTCCACCGCTTTAAGAAGGGTGCTTTTCTTGGGACTCATAACTTACACCTCATCATTATCGTTTTAAGATTAACAAAAGGCTGGCCTTTAAGCCGGGTTCTGTAACAGGTGATCATCTATCTGGAACTGTGGTTACCCACAGCACTCAAGCGTCCTAACCCGAGGGCCCGGGGACGGGCCATCCCAAAACCCTCCTATT
>CAZVZM010000063.1:0-11506 GCA_964630835.1 uncultured Halanaerobiaceae bacterium | reverse complement strand
AAGATATTGAAGTTGACAGAAGAGATAGAGATGACAACACCCCTCTTCATCTGGCGACAGCAGTAAGAAGGCCAGATCCTGGAATACTCAGAACTTTACTGCAGGCGGGAGCCAATCCCAATTTAAAAAATGGTGATGGTTATACCCCCCTTCTGTTTCTTGCGAAAACGAGCGATAGAGAAGAATTGTTTCACATTTTGATTAAAAATGGTGCGGATGTTAATCTGGCCGGCAGGAGGGATATAACTCCTTTAATGCTTGCCGCAGAAAATACCAGCAATGAGGAGGTTATATTTACACTTCTCGATGCCGGTGCAGAAGTAGCAAGCGTCAGAGATGCCAGGGGAAGGAAGGTTGTCGATTATCTGGAAGGAAATAAAGATCTCCTGGATACCGATGCTTTTTGGGAGCTTCAGTATATGGAGCCGGCCGAGCGTCAGCTCGAAAAACTGGAGATGAAATCGAGTTTTAGCGGCACTGTGCGCAGCCTGGCTCTGCCTTCACTGGGACATGCCTACGCTGAAAGCTGGTGGCCTAAAGGAGCACTTTTTCTGGCCGGAGAGGCTACGGCTTTAGGATTGGCCTTGACCAGAGATGATAGCAGCGATGCTTTACCTTTTTACATCGCATTTGCTGCCCTAAAAGCTCTGGAAGTCTATGATGTTAACAGAGAAATTAGCTCTTTCAATGAAATGGCCGAGGGTTTTAATGAGCGGGTGGAGGAATTTAACAGGAGATTTATTGAGGAGCAGGATGATGAAGAATAAACTTCTCCAGGATTTGAATCCGGGAGGTGTTTTCTATCACTGATAACAGGAAAATTGATTCCTCCGGTAGAAAGGGCAAAATAAATAGAAAGGGTGGAAAGGAGAAACAGCCTCTCAATTCTTCACAGCGACCGGGAAAGGATTTTAAAGCGAAGCTGGCTGCTGTGGAAAAGGAGATGATAAGAGAAAAGCTGGATGAGATGCTTGCTGAGGTGGATGAGCATGGAGAAAAGCTGAAAAGAACAGTGGAAAAGCAGGATATGCTGGAATATAAGCGCAGAGTGCAGAAGTTTCTGCGATTTATACAGCAGGAGGTGGCCCGCACCAGGCAGTCGCACAGTTGGGATCGTCAGGGTAATTTAAAGACGTATACAATAATAGAAAAAATAGATGAGAAACTTGATGAGCTGCAGAAAGAGTTTTTGCACTCTCAGGCTGATACTCTGGAGGTTGTGAAAAAAATTGATGAAATAAGGGGTTTGATGCTCGATCTATATATCTAATATTTTTCGAAGCCTAAGTCACATCCATGGCCTATTTTGGGGCCGAAAACTAAACTTAAGTATAGGAAAAAAATTATTATGAGTGTAGCTTTACAGGTTCTATTGAACAGAGCCGGGTGGTTATAGCTTTAAAGTCATGTAGTGTCTTTTTAAAACAGTGGTTTTGGATAAAAACCTTATTAAATCCATCTTTAAGCCGGCAGCTTTTTCAGGGGGAAGGCTCATGTACATAATATCAACTGTTTTAAAAGCGCCACTCAATAGATTACTCCCATATATTTTTATTTTCTGGGTCATTTTGTTGCTGGCAATATATCCGGGAAGAGAGGATATTTATGCCTCTTCGCCTGAAATATATTATGAGGAGGAAAATGTATCTGAGAAGCTCGAGCCGGTAACAGATGATGGACATCACATGGTAGCAGCCAGACCCCTGGCCGGAGTAATTGGAGCTGACCTTAACTGGGAGGCATCCCTGGAAACGATTGATCTGGAGCGCGGAGATGACCTTGTTAGAATGATGATCGATAATCCCTATGTGCAGTCTGGAGATACCACTTTAAGAGCCGGGATTTCGCCCAGACTAATTGATGAAACCGGCTATGTCCCGCTGGCGGAAGTTGTACATTCCTTTGGATACCTCATTGAGAGGAAGGTTTCATCTCCAGGCGAAGAAACGCTTTACGTCTACCAGCCGGATGCAGAGCTGAGAGAAGTAAGCTGGTCTGCCAATCAGCGGCGTATGATACTGGACCTGGATGAGATTACTCCCTATAGGGTTTCCGAAACTGGCGAGAATGGAGAGCTCTTAATTGAAATTGACAGGGCATCTCTTGCCGATGATTTTGAGGATAACGCTTCCGATCGAAATTTCAACGTTAGAGTGAGGGAACTTCCTCAGGAATCGCGCCTGGAGCTTTCTATTACTGGACCGGATGAATTGCCCTATAGACGCGATGGAGGGGTGAGCGAAAAGGATGATAATCTGGTAGTTGATTTCCTGCCCAGACTGGTAGATGTTGAGTGGATCGAAGAGGATGGGCTGCAGATTTCTGCCAATGATAAAATTCCTCAGCCTGAAGTGAGGATCTTTGAGGAGCCCAGGCGGCTGGTTATTGATATACCGGACTTGATGGAAAGCGATATAGATTTGGACATAGCGGAGAATGATTTTGTCGAGAATGTGAGGATCAGCCAATTTAGACATGAGCCAGCTGTGCTGCGGATAGTTGCTGATCTCAGTGAGGACGTCTTTTTGGCCAGATCAGAGGAGAAATCCACTGAAAATGAGATAGTATTTGAACCGTCTGAGCCGGTAAAGCTAATGGAAATTGAGGAGCGCGAGGAAGGATTCAATTTTGTGACGAGCTCTGAAATAGAGCCAGAAATTTTTTCTCTGACGGATCCGGGCAGGATTGTTGTAGATTTACTCAATACGCTTCCCTATGAGAATTTTTCTGAAGAAATAATTGGTGAAGAGAGCAAGATTGAGCGGATACGCAGCAATGTTCGGGGCAATAATTCTATCAGGCTGGTAGCGGACCTGGAAGAGGAAAGCGGTTATTCATGGAAGAGTCAGCCTCTCGGTGATGGAAATTATCTTCATCGGATAAATCTGGAAAATGAGTTGAGGCAGATTAACCTGGAAGAACAGCCCGGCAGCTTAAATTTTACTGTGGGAATTTCCGGGCAGGCTGATTTTGATGTGACAAGATTTGAAAATCCTGACAGGCTGGCGATAGATATTCCCGGACTGGAAACAGGGGAAGATCAGGTTGATCTCCCTGATAAAAAAGGCTTTGTCGAAGATATCAGGATGGGGCGTTTCGATCGAGATGGTGAAGAGATATTGAGAATTGTGCTGGAAATGTCTGAATATCACGGTCACCGGGTGATTTCTGAGGATGGCACCGGTCAGATTATGCTGAGCCTGGAAAGAGATGTTCCCGACAGGGAAGAGGGTCTGGTGGTTGTAGATCCCGGACATGGGGGTTTTGACTCCGGAGCTGTAGCCGATAGCGGTCTTACCGAAAAGGAAGTCGCACTGGATATTTCAAGATACATGAATGAACTTCTGCAGGAAAGAGGTTATGATGTTATAATGACCAGGACTGGAGATCAATTTGTATCTCTTAGTGACCGGGTGAATATTGCAAATAACACGAACGCCACGCTTTTTGTGAGTGTTCATTCCAATGCGTCTACCCGCCAGGCTGCCAGGGGAATGGAAACTTATTATGCGCCCGGCAGAGAAAATGATAGCCTCTATCTGGCTGAAAGGCTGCAGAGTGCATTTGTGGATAACACTGATCTCGTTGACAGAGGGGTTAAAAAAGATAATTTCACAGTTATAAGGGATACAGAAATGCCGGCTGCTCTGCTTGAAATAGGTTTTCTTTCAAATCCGGAAGATGCAAGAAAGCTGGAGCAAGATGATTTCAGGAAAGAGGCTGCGGAAGCAGCCGTGGAAGGAATAATAAACTTTTTAAACGGATCAGGAAGTGGGGTGGAGTGAGTGAAAATAAAAAGAACCGGTGCATTTATTATTTTATTAATTTTTGTCCTCATTGCGGTGGGCCTATATATGTATCTCCGGGAACCGGCTCCACCGGTGGATCCCGGCGAGGAATATGAGGTTCAGCTATATTTTTCCACTCCTGATGCCATGTATCTGGATAGGGAGAAAAGAACTGTGTCCGGACAGGATTTCTACAAAAATGTTTTAAATGAGCTGATCATCGGTCCTACAGAAGAAAATCTCAGCAAAACCATCCCTGAGACGGGGGGAGTTCTCAATATAGAGCATGACAGGGATAAAGAGAGTTTGATAGTTAACTTTAATGAAGAGTGGCAGAGGGACCACTGGGGTGGAAGTGCAGGAGAGAGACTGACAATTTATTCTGTCGTGAACACCATGACTTCTTTACCGGAGGTGGAGAGAGTAGGATTTAGAGTTGAGGGACAGCAGGTGGAAACTCTGGCCGGACATATGGATTTGACAGCAGAATATCAATATTCGGAGGATCTGGTCCTGCAGGAAGAAGCACAGGATGTTGAGCAGGAGGAATTTGAAGTAGAAATCGAAGAAAGCGACTGAGCAAAACATATTTCTCCAGTTATAGGGAGGGTATAAACTTTGAAGCAAGAGACAGGCGATAATTCACCAGAACAGCAGTTGAGGTCAGTGGAGATCGAAAGGAATTATACAAAATATGCCGAAGGCTCAGTTCTCATCTCAACCGGGGATACTCGTGTAATCTGTACGGCTTCTGTAGAGGATGGAGTTCCTTATTTTTTGCGCGGTGAAGAGAGGGGCTGGATGACTGCGGAATATTCTCTGCTTCCGCGATCCACTCACGACCGCACTACCAGGGAAGCCGCCCGGGGCAAAGTAAGCGGCCGCACCCGTGAAATCCAGAGGTTAATAGGACGAGCTTTGAGGGCTGTTTTTGATTTGACAGCCATCGGTGAAAGAACAATCTGGGTGGATTGTGATGTCATCCAGGCCGATGGGGGAACCAGAACCGCCTCCATTACGGGAGGATTTGTTGCTTTATGCGATGCAGTGGAGTATATGAAGCAGGAGGAGATTGTGGATGAATCACCAATATCGGAATTTCTCGCTGCCACAAGTGTGGGGATCGTTGATGATGAAATAGTCCTGGATTTATGTTATGAAGAGGACTCTGCAGCCGATGTAGACATGAATGTAGTGATGACTGAGTCGGGAGATTTTGTGGAGATCCAGGGTACGGCAGAGGAATCCCCGTTTTCCCGGGATCATCTGGACCGGATGCTCAAGTTGAGCGAAAAGGGAATTATGGATATAATTGAAGCTCAAAAAACTGCCCTGGGGCTGGAAAAATGAGTTCTGCAGCGGACAAAAAGCTTCAGCTCTTTGTTGCTACAGGAAATAAGGATAAAATTGTGGAAATTAGAGAAAAATTTATCAACTTAAACCTTGAAATATTTGTGCCCGAAGATTTGCAGATAAATTTTGAGGTGGAAGAAACCGGCACCTCGCTCGAGGAAAATGCTCTGTTGAAAGCCCGGGCAGGGGCCAGGGCCAGCGGCATGCTCACACTCGCTGATGACACCGGGTTAAAGGTAGAAGCCCTGGACGGGCGTCCCGGTATATACTCAGCCCGGTTTGCCGGAAATAATGCCTCCTATGAGGATAATAACAGGCTGCTTCTGGAGAAAATGAGCGATATTCCTGAGGAGAATAGAGGTGCCAGCTTTGTCACCGTGGCAGCACTTGTGGCTCCTGGTTCAGGGGATAATTATACCGTGCGGGGAATCTGTCACGGTAAAATCGCCAGTAAACCCTCTGGAGAGAAGGGATTTGGTTACGACCCTCTTTTCTATCTGTCAGGCATTGAGATGACGATGGCTCAGCTGAGCACCCGGGAGAAAAACTTAATAAGCCATCGGGCCAGAGCACTTAGAAAGATTCAAATTTTGCTGGAAAGACATTTTATCTTTAATTGCTGTTAGCGGGCTTTGAGCCAGAAAAAAGCTTCATCTGAATACTTGCATAAATCCTGATGCTATGTTAGAATATTAACCGTCAGGATGGGATAGCAGAAAGATCAAAATTTAAGATTAAAATACTGCAGTTATAAATGTGCGCCCGTAGCTCAGCCCGGACAGAGCAACGGACTTCTAATCCGTAGGTCACAGGTTCGAATCCTGTCGGGCGCACCATTTTTGTTTGTTGATATATCAACGATAAAAGGCCTCGCTTAAGAAAGGAGCGAGGTCATTGCAATTTGAAAATGCACCTATTTCGAACCCGAATTTTTATTTGCCGGCTTTTTAAATGTCCTACTGGAAATGGTTTGATTATTTTCTCCTAAAACCATATTTAAAGCAATGGAGGAATATTATGAATGAAGATTACAGCAATGTGCCGGAAAAGAAATGCGAAAAATTAAAACAAATTATTCGTGAAAGCGAAAGCGCAGTTGTAGCTTTCTCCGGTGGGGTTGATAGCAGTTTGCTTCTGGATTTTACTCTATCTGAGCTGGGGCGGGAAAATGTGCTGGCCGTAACATCCTGTGCTGAGACTTATCCCGATCGCGAGCTGAAAGAGGCAAAATCTCTGGCGAAAGAAATAGGAGTTGAACATAAAGTTATCAGGACAAATGAGCTTGATAATAGCGATTTTACGAAAAACGATGAACAGCGCTGTTATTACTGCAAAAAGGAATTGCTTTCGCAGCTGAAGGAGGTAGCAGAAGAGAGGGGTTACAGAGAAGTGTTTGAGGGATCAAACTATGATGATAGGGTTAGCGATCATAGACCGGGAATGAAAGCCGTGAAAGAACTGAGAGTAAAAAGTCCCCTGATGGAAGCCGGGCTAGGCAAAGATGAGATAAGGATACTTGCTCGAAAGAGAGAGCTCCCAGTATGGGATAAACCTTCTTTTGCCTGCCTCTCTTCTCGTTTCCCCTACGGTGTAAGAATAGACGAGGAGAGGCTAAAAAGGGTGGATCGGGGGGAAGAATTTCTGCGCAGCCTGAATTTTGACCAGCTGAGATTAAGACATCATGATGATGAAACAGCCAGAATAGAGGTTAAACCTGAAGAGCTGAGTAAACTTTTAGATCACAGAGAGAGGATCATCAGCGAGTTAAAAAATCTAGGCTATACCTATATTACTCTGGATATAGAGGGTTACAGGACGGGAAGCATGAATGAAGCTTTAGAAAGTTAATATGGACAATCGTATTACTTTCGGAACTATTCCACCACGAAGTTTTCACCGAAAAAGCCGATATGTTTGTCTTCTTCCCAGGATGTGGAATCATACATAAATTTATATTCCATTCCCGGTTTCAGATGGAATTCATTTCTCCAGACTCCTTCCTCGTCTTTAGTCAGGGAAAAAGACTTATCTGCCGGATCCCAGTCGTTCATATCTCCGACCAGATGAACTTCTTCTGGATCCTCTATGCCCATTTCATCAGGCTTAAATTCAATTAAAACCTTCTGTGTTTCTGGCCCGGGATCAACGCTGCTTTCTTTTGAGTCTGTAGTATGCAATTCTTCAGAATCAGTCTCAGACTGAGAAATACCCAGATAATCTATGATGTTTTTATACTTTTTATTTCCTATGCCCTTTACCATCTTTAACTCTTCAGGTGAAGAAAATCCACCTTTCTTAGCCCTGTATTCGATTATATTTTGAGCTGTAACTTCACCAATTCCCTCTACCTCTGCAAACGTAATCTGATCCACTTTATTGATAATTGACATTCCTGGCACCTCCGCAGGCCTTATGTCGGCCAGCTTTTAAATTATTGGACCTCAAATTTTGATAGTTGAAGTTATGATAGCACAATAATCAATATTCTGCAAATTTTGCCCGAAATAAATTTTCGCCTCTATTTCTATTTTGTTGATTAGTAGATGTATCAAGAATATCACTATGATATTTGACGGTTAAATCCGGGGGGATTGCAAATTTTTTCTAGTATTAAAGAGAAAGGGTCTTTTCCAGGTTAGCTGGTAGAGTTTTGTTTTAATTTGTTTCCATGATGAATATACCCGGGGACAATGAGCATAGTGTCACGGGAAATTTTCCGAAGCCCGGTTTAGTAAATGGCCAGATAATTGTCTCCCCAGCTCTGTATGTGTCGGGGCGGGCGCAGTCTCAGGGAGGAGCTTTTATGAAGATAGCACTATTTTTCGGGCCAAAACCAAATTGAAGCAGGGATTTTGTCAAAGAACCAGATGAAATAATTTAATATTAAATTTCAGGGGAGGAAATAGAGGAGGATTTCCAGAAATTAAAGATTGAACATACTATAAAAGTTTTTGTTTACTCATACAAATAAAACCTGGAAGGAGGATAAATTCTTGTCTGAACCCGTAGGAAGAAATAAAGCTGGAGAGCTTATAAGAGTTTACAGAAGTGAAGATGGCAGTTTCAATTTGGAAGTTGGAGGAGTAAAGAAATCAGAGTTTTCCAGCCGCAGCGAAGCAATTAAAAGAGGCAAGCTAACTATGGTTAAAAGCTTTGTTCCCGGTGTTGATGAAAAAAAATTTATTAGTATGCTGGATACGGATGTTATAGTGGATTACGATTTTAAACAGAATAGACCTTCAACTTTTAAGGAGAGATAGAAACTTTTATAGCATAGCTAAGTGTAATTTAATCTGTAATATTTTCTGTGTGTTTTATGGTATTGACCTGACGATGATTTGAAATTTAATAAAAGGGTGACAGCAAATGCTGGATTTAATTTTATTTTTTCTCCTGATGATACTGGTGATAGTGATGTTCATAATGGTTGAATATGGTGATATTGCTAATAAATTAAAACGAGATGACGATTTTGCCGGAGGGAGAGGGACAGTTAACCGTCCATATCTTGTTAAAACTCAGGATCAATTACATAAGATCAGATATTACAGGGATAAACATTTCAAACAGATTGCTGATATTGATGTAGAAAATTATTGCAAACTCAGAGATTTTAGCGGAGGCTGGCAGCCAGTAGGAAGAGAGGAAGGTGGCTTCAGAGGCACCTTTGATGGTAATAATTACATTATCTGCGGATTGAGAATGGAATTTCCCGCCGAAGATAATATAGGACTTTTTGCCGTTGCGGAGTCCGGGGCTATTGTGAGAAATCTCATACTGGAAAACGTGGAGGTGCAGGGCAGACATAACGTGGGCGCCGTTGCCGGCAAAAATTTTGGTGAAATCATAAATTGTAAGGTTTCTGGCGAAATTGCTGGCCATGACGCTGTAGGTGGGATCGCGGGAAAAAATTCGGGTGAGGTGTCGAACTGCAGTTCAGAAACTGAAGTTACTGCTCAGAAAGGGTGTTCAGGGGGAATTGTAGGAAAAGAGAGCGAGAGATTAAATAGCTAGATCCAAAATTATTGGTTACAGATTTGTTACAGACCTGATTCAGTCTTCTAAAAACTTCGAGTATCATTTTGCTTTATAGCTTCCAGTCATAAGTATCATGATAGAAATTTTATTTTGATATCCATCAAGCATTAACGGGGAAAGGTGCTGGAAAACCCTCCGTTTTTTTGAGATCACCCTTTATGGCTCTTATTATTATAGAGAAAAAATTTTAAATGTGCACTTTTTTCAACAAAATTTTAGAGGGAGGCTCAAATTTTTTGGCCAAGTTGTAAAAAAATTATTAATTGCAATACTTAATTTGCTGTGGTAATATATAAATATCATCTCTTATTTTTTGATTTGGGAGGTTGATACAGAAAGGAGAATAAAAAATGAGAGTAGCAGAAAGCCTTAAAAGTTACAGGCTTGAAAAGCAGACAAAGCTGGGATTTTTTATCGTGGGGGGACTCAATATTTTGCTGGCAGCATTATTTGCCGGGGTTATCTGGCAGAGCAATGTACAAAATATTTTTCTGCTGGCGCCGGCCCTATTTGCCGTTGCAGCCCTTTTTGCCTCCCTGCAGTTTTATGGCGCGGTCAAAGAAAAATTACAATCCAGTCTGGGCAGGATATATGAAGTGACAGGCGACTGCGAAAAATCTCTTGACATCTCTGACTCATCTTTTCAGGATATTATTGAGAGCAATGAAGAGCTGGGCGAAGAGGTTGACCGCTGTTTTAAGAATATTCGCAGAATCAACCGGGCCAATGAAGAAAATGATGAGGCGCTGAAAGATGTGGAAAATACAATGGATGAATCCACCCGTGCCGTAGAGATGATTGCAAAGACTGCTGAAGAAATGGTAGAGGACAGTGAAGACCTGCGAACTGAAATCAGCAACTGTTTTAACAGTGTTAGAGAAATAAATAAAGCAAATGAGGATAACAATGCAGCAGTTAAAGAAGTTGTAGGAGTGATGAATAATGCTGCTGAGGCTGTGGAAGAGATAGCTGAAGCGGCTCAGATGATGGCTTCAGAATCAGAGGATCTCCAGAAACAGCTGAATGATTGTTTTACCCAGATTAGAGAGATAAGCACTTCAATAGAGGATGGCTTTGCTTCGGTGGAAGAGGTAACTGATACTCTGGACAGTTCCTCTAAAGCTGTAGAAGAAATAGCCCGTGAGATGGAAGAGATCTCCACGGTTATAGGGGAGCTGGCAGAAAATTCAGCTGATGTCAATGACAATGCCGAAATCTGTGTTAAGCGCATGGATGAGACCAATGATCTAATTAAGAGCGGAAATTCTGTCATAGGTAGTTCTTTAGACGAAATGAACAATCTCAATGATAAGATAAGGAAAGTTGATGAGATTTCGGAAACGATTAAAGAGATAACAGATCAAACCAATCTGCTGGCTTTAAATGCCGCCATAGAAGCAGCGCGGGCCGGAGAAGCCGGAAAGGGTTTTAGCGTTGTTGCCGATGAAATTAGAGATCTGGCTGAGAAAAGCAATAACTCCACTGTGGAAATCCAGAGTATTCTGGAGGCTATAAAGGATCAGGCCGATCGTGTGAAAAATTTGCTGGAGAATGATTCGGCTGAGGTCAGCAGCGTTACCCGGGTATTTAAGGAAATAACAGAGAACTCAGATCTGGTATATTCTTCCATGGAAGAAGTGCTCAGTTTAATGGAGGATCAGGCATCGCAGACCCAGCAGGCCAGCGCATCTGTGGAGGAGGTTTCGGCCAATTCCGAAGAAGTATCTGCCCAGGTGGAGGAAATTTCCAGCAGCATGGAGGAAATTTCAGAGCAGATGGAGGACACTACCCGGGCCAGCAAAGAGCTGGACAGTATAATGGAGGGGCTGGAGGAGACCAATGAACAATTTTCGGCCGGAGTGGAGGAACAGGCTGCCAATTCTCAGGAAGTATCAGCGCAGGTGGAAGAGGTTCTGGGAAGTATGGAAGAGGTTACCGATCAGCTTGATGAGACCATGGAGGCCAGTCGTGATCTGGATAATATATTGAATGAGATTGAAGAGCTCAGCGACGATTTTGGAGCCGGAGTGCAGGAGCAGGCTGCCAACTCCGACGAGGTTACCGCTCAGGTAGAGGAGGTTTTGACGAATTTGAAGGATATGTCTGAAAAATTCAGCACAAATGTTAAAGCCAGCAAAAAACTCGATAGTGTAATCGATGATATAGAGGAATTAAGCGAGGAGATCAGCGATAAACTGAAAAAGCAGGGGGAAAGCAGCAAAGAGATATCGCAGTCATTTGAAAAAATGCAGGGGCAGCTCCAGGCAGTTTAGAATTGCCAGAAAATAGATGCATTTAGGAATAAGGGTATAGGTATTGACAGGAGG
>CAZVZM010000062.1:0-11573 GCA_964630835.1 uncultured Halanaerobiaceae bacterium | reverse complement strand
CTGGGAGATAAAACTGTCGAAGAACTTCTGGAGGATGTGAAGAAGGCATGACAGAAGAAAAAATTCTTGCAGATCTCAATAAATCTCAGCGAGAGGCTGTCACACATTTTCAGGGACCTGCGCTTGTTCTGGCGGGAGCCGGCAGCGGTAAAACCCGGGTGCTTATCAGAAGGCTGGCCTATCTCATTTCTCATTACGGTGTGAAATCGGAGGAAATTTTGGCTCTCACCTTTACAAATAAAGCGGCAGATGAGATGAAGGAGAGAACGGCTGATCTGCTAGGATACATTCCTCGCGGATGGGTGGGTACATTTCACTCCTTTGCTGCGGGACTTCTGCGGCGGGAGGCAGAAAAGCTGGGTTACAGCTCCAGCTATGTTATTTATGATAAGAAAGATCAGAAAAAGATGCTCAAAGAAATCATGAAAGACCTGGAAATTGATTCAAATGATATCAGCCCTGCCCGGGTATCGGGAAAAATTAGCCGGGCCAAAAGCGAGTTAATATCTCCTGAGGAATATACTCCCGGAGCAAATCCCGACGAAAAAAAAATAAAAGAATTGTATTCTCGCTATGAGGCCCGCATGAAGGAGAGCAATGCTCTTGATTTTGATGACCTATTAATGAAAACCTGCCAGCTTTTCACCCGTTTTGAAGAGGTTAAAAAGTATTATCAGAACAGGTACAGATTTCTTCTCATCGATGAATATCAGGATGTAAACAAAGCACAGTATCGGTTAAGCCAGCTTATATCCGGCAGGAGGAAAAATATTTTTGTGGTGGGAGATCCAGATCAGAGCATCTATGGTTTTAGAGGGGCCGACATAAAAAATATACTAAATTTTGAAAGGGACTTTCCTGAGGCAGAAGTTTTCAAACTGGAGCAAAATTATCGCTCGCATCAGAAAATACTGGCCGCCGCTCAGAGCGTTATTAAGCATAATAAAAATCGCAAAGAGAAAGATCTCTGGTCCCGACGCTCTCAGGGCAGCAGTGTGACTGTATGCCGGACCGAGTCAGGACGACGGGAGGCGAAATATGTCGGGAAGCGCATGAAAGATCTGAGGGATAGGTCAAATTATAAATATGGAGATATGGCGGTGATGTATCGCACCAATGCTCAATCCCGCGTGCTGGAAGATGCTTTTATGAAAATGAATATTCCCTATCAGCTGGTGGGCGGTCAGAGATTTTATGACAGGAAGGAAATAAAGGATATACTCGCCTATCTTCGCCTCATATATAATCCTCACGATGAGGCGGCCCTCCTTCGTGTAATCAACAGGCCCCGGCGGGGCATAGGCAGCAAAACAATAGAGCGCGTTAAAGATTTTGCATCTTCTCAAAATATATCATTATATCAGGCTGTATGCAATCCCCGGGAGATTCCTTCTCTCACCTCCGCCTATCAGACCAGAGTAAAAAAATTTGCGGATCTGATTGAAGATCTGCGGGAAAAACACAAAGAGCTTACCCTGGTTGGCTTGATGGATGCGGTGCTAAAAAAAACCGGATATGAGGAATTTATTCAGGATAAAGAGGGAGATGATGCCTGGGAGAGGATTGACAATATTGGTGAGCTTCACAATGTGCTGACTGAGTATCTGCAGCAGAATCCGGAGGGGAACCTGGAGGGTTTTCTGGAACAGATTTCCCTGGTCACAGATGTTGATAACTGGGAGGAAAGCAGAGATCATGTCACTCTGCTGACGCTTCATTCTGCTAAAGGCCTGGAGTTTCCTGTGGTTTTTTTGACAGGTCTGGAGGAGGGTCTATTTCCCCACGGTAATAGCATGGGAAGCGAAGAAGAAATTGAGGAGGAAAGGCGTTTGTGTTACGTAGGTATGACCAGAGCGCAGGAGGAATTATTTCTGGTTCATGCTAAAAGCCGCCGCCGTTTTGGCAAAAATGAGCGCTGCAGTCCCTCGCGATTTCTTCAGGAATTGGATGAGAGCGTGGTCCGCAGGGAAAAATTCAGGGGGGAGCGAGTTGTAGATGCAGGCTTCTCAGGTGATGGATCGGAGAGCGTTTCTGACGATATTTTTGCTGAAGAGATGCCGGATCTTTATCCGGATGATCAGCAATTTCACCCGGGTGAAGAAGTAGTGCATCCTAAATTTGGCTCCGGTAGGGTGACAGAAGTAGATCTGGAGGGAAATGGCGATGAGATTCTGGTTGTAGATTTTGCCGATGGCAATACAAGAGTGCTCATGGCTGATTATGCCCCCCTGGAGAAAAAGTAAAATCTGGATCTTTTCCCCGGCTCCAGTGTCACTTTCATTCATATCTTCCATGAATAAAGATTATACATTAGCAAGCATTATAAAAATGAACTTAAACGAAACTTGACGGGCTTATGTGAAGAAAAACCGGTAATTAATTTTAAAACGGATTAACTGTATTGCAATGTCGGAAGGAGGTAATGCGGTGAGCGAATCTCAGGAGATAAAGGAAAGAATTGAAGAGCTCAGGGAGGAAATCCGCTATCACGAACATAGATATTATGTCATCGATGACCCGGTAATATCCGATGCTGAGTATGATGAAATGATGAAAGAGCTCAGGCAGCTGGAGGAGGAACACCCTGAGTTTAAATCTCCTAACTCCCCGACCAGCAGGGTGGGAGGTGAGCCCCTGGATGAATTTGAAAAAGTTGAACACAGCCAGCCCATGCTCAGCCTGGATAATGCCTTTACTGAGGAAGATCTGCAGGACTTTTATGAGCAGATAATCAGAAGGCTTTCAAAAAGCTCTTCTTTTCAGAAGGAGCCAGAATTTGTGGTGGAGCATAAGGTGGATGGCCTTGCGGTTGTACTTCGCTATAGTGGGGGGGAGCTTGAGCTTGGAGCTACCCGGGGCGATGGCACGGTTGGTGAAGACGTCACAGCTAATATCAGGACCATCCCTTCAGTTCCTCTGAAACTGCAAAAGCCAGTTGATATAGAGCTGAGGGGAGAGGTATTTATGCCTGAGAGCGATTTTGCCAGTCTCAACGACAGGAGGCTGGAGGAGGGCAAAGATCCCTTTGCCAACCCCCGCAATGCCGCAGCCGGTTCTATCAGGCAGCTTGATCCCTCTGTAGCTGCCCGTCGTCCCCTGGCCTTTCTGGCCTACAACGTCGTCAGCTGTGCCGATAGAAGCTTCGAAAGACACAGACAGAGCTTAAAATTTCTTGAGGAGCTGGGCTTTAAAATAAACAGATACTGGACACCCTCCCGGCTGGAAGATGTTGTTGATATCTGTAAGGAATGGGAGGAAAGACGCGGAGAGCTTGATTATGACATAGATGGCATGGTTATCAAGGTGGATCAGATAGATATGCAGGTTGAGCTGGGAGCTACCAGCTCCAGTCCTCGCTGGGCAATTGCCTATAAATTTCCCTCTCAGCAAAAGACCACAACTGTAAAGGACATAAAAATATCAGTTGGCCGCACGGGAGCACTCACTCCCAACGCTGTTCTGGAACCGGTGGAGATAGATGGTTCAACAGTGAGCAGGGCCACACTGCATAATGAAGACGAGCTTAAAAAGAAGGATGTAAGGATTGGAGATACAGTTCTCATTCAGAAAGCGGGAGATATAATCCCTGAGGTTGTCAGAGTTATCAAAGATAAGCGCACCGGTGACGAAGAGAAATTTACAATGCCGGACCGGTGTCCGGTCTGCAGCTCTAAGGCTGTGCGCGATCCCGATGAAGCAATCTGGCGCTGCACGAATACCGCCTGTCCCGCTCAGGTTAGAGAGAGCATTCTCCATTTTGTTTCCAGGGAAGCAATGAATGTAGAGGGGATCGGTCCTTCGCTGGTGGACAGGATGCTGGAAGCAGATCTTATTGAGGATTATGGAGATCTTTATTATCTTCAGGAGGAAGAGCTTGAGGAACTGGAGCGCATGGGTGAAAAATCCGCCAGCAATGTGATTGAAGCCCTGGAAGAGAGCAAAAACAGACCCTTTGACAGGTTTTTATATGCGCTGGGCATACGCTACGTTGGTTCTCGAACAGCCAGCATCATAAGCGATCATTTTGGTTCGCTAAAAAAGATCAGGAATGCGGATCAGGAGAGTCTGGAGGAAATAGACGAAGTGGGACCGGTTATCGCAAGCAGCGTGGTGAATTTTTTTGAACGCCAGGGAAATCAGGAGGTTCTCAAAAAACTTCTCTCCGCTGGGCTCCCGGCTGAAGTGGAGAAGGAGGAAACTTCAGATTATCTTCAGGGGCTGCGCTTTGTGTTGACCGGCCGACTGGAAAATTTCACCCGCGATGAAGCTGCCGGGGAAATTGAAAAAAGAGGGGGCAGGGTTACCTCCAGTGTGAGTGGCCGGACAGACTATCTGGTTGCAGGTGATAATCCCGGTTCCAAACTTGAAAAAGCTCGCGGTGAGGGTGCGGAAATACTTGAAGAAGAAGATTTTTTAAAACTTCTTAAAGGGGAAGGTGATGACTTTGCTGGATAAAGATGATGTAGAGGAACTTGCCGGACTGGCACAGCTTTCTCTTTCCGAAGAGGAAAAGGAGAAATTTGCGGGAGAGCTGAATAATGTCGTCGATTATGTCAACAAGATTTTGAGAGTGGATACAGAAGGTGTGGAACCCACCTATTATCCACAGCCCCGGGAAAACGTCTTCAGAGAGGATAAAGACACATCTTCTGACAGGAGAGAAGAGCTGATGCGGGAAGCCCCCGAGAAAGAAGAGGGACATTTTAGGGTTCCCGGCGTGGGTCAGCAGGATTAGGAGGGAATACAATTTATGATGAAAAGTATAAGAAATTTAACGCTGAAAGAAATTATCCAGAAAAGGGATTCTGGAGAACTCAGTGAAGAAGAAATTATAAAAAGCTTTCGGGAGCGCATCGAGGAAGTCGAAGGGGATATACGTGCTTTTGTAAACCTCAATGAACATATGGGGAAAAATGAAGATACAGCAAATTCCGGCTTGCTGTCCGGAGTGCCGGTGGCGGTAAAGGACAATATGACCACCAGTGATCTCCCCACTACCTGCTGTTCCCGTATTTTGGAGGATTATAATCCCCCTTATGACGCGGCGGCAGTGGAGAAACTCAGGGATGAGGGGGCTGTGCTGCCTGGCAAAACAAATATGGACGAGTTTGCCATGGGGGCCACAACCGAATATTCTCACTACGGAGAGAGCAGAAATCCCTGGGATCTGGAGCATGTTCCTGGCGGTTCCAGCGGCGGTTCAGCAGCGGCGGTTGCAGCCGGGATGGTTCCCGCAGCTCTGGGATCCGACACGGGGGGATCAATCAGGCAGCCTGCTGCTTTTTGCGGTGTGGTGGGGTTAAAACCGACGTATGGAGTGGTATCCCGATACGGACTTATCGCTTTTGCTTCCTCCCTGGATCAGATAGGTCCACTGACCAGGTCGGTTGAAGATGCAGCCCTGCTTCTTAATGTGATTTCCGGGCATGATGAGCGAGATTCAACCTCCGCTGATATTGAATATCCCGATTATACCTCCCGTCTGGACCGGGGTCTATCAGATCTTACCTTTGGTATTCCCCGCGAGTATATTGAGCGGGATATAGATGAGGAAGTGAAAGAGGCTGTTAAAGAAACAGCCGGGGCAGCTGAGCGGGAAGGAGCTGACGTCAGAGAAATTTCTCTTCCTCCGGTGGATCAGGCTCTGGCAGCATATTATATTATTTGTCCGGCTGAGGCCAGCTCCAACCTTGCCAGATACGATGGCGTTCAGTATGGTATGAGAAGCAGTTCTGATAGCGTGGAGGAAATGTATAAAAAAACAAGAAGTTCGGGTTTTGGTCCGGAGGTAAAAAGGAGAATTATGCTGGGGACATATTCACTCAGCGCCGGTTATCAGGATGATCTATATAGACAGGCTCTGAAGGTCAGGACTCTTATCAGTCAGTCCTACCGGGAAGTTTTTGAAGATGTGGATGTTATTATCACCCCTCCTTCTCCCTCTCCGGCTGCTGCCATAGGAGAGGATCTTGATCCGGTGGAGGTTTATCATGGGGATATGTACACAGTACCGCTTAATATCACCGGCCTGCCCGGTGTTTCTCTGCCTGTTGGGTTTAACCGGAAAGGACTTCCTCTGGGAGTACAGCTTATTGGGTCTGCTTTTTCAGAGCATAAACTTCTGCAGGCAGCTGCGGGTCTGGAAAGCCTCATGGATGTGCCGACCTCAGTGGAAAAGAAATAGATCTGCCAATTTATAAATAGAGTGCAGGTAAAAAATGGGGAATTTAAAAAACCGCCGAGATGTTCAGAAAGGAAGGTGAAATTATGCTCGAAGATTATAATATAGTTATCGGTCTTGAAGTGCATGTGCAGCTGCAGACAGAGTCCAAACTTTTCTGCGGATGCAGTACCGAATTTGGCAGGTCTCCCAATGCCAGCACCTGTCCCATCTGTATGGGACTGCCGGGGACACTGCCGGTGCTCAATAAAAGGGCATATGAATACGCTCTTATGGCTGGTAGGGCATTAAACTGCACCATAAGTGAATTTAGCAAATTTGATAGAAAAAATTACTTTTATCCCGATCTGCCCAAGGGATATCAGATTTCTCAATACGATTTTCCCCTCGGCTATGATGGTCATCTGACAATAGATAAGGAACAGGAAGATAATAGTTATAAGGAGAAAAAAATAGGTATCACAAGAGTGCATCTGGAAGAGGACGCAGGCAAGCTGGTGCATGGAGATGATGGCAGAAGCTATGTGGATTTTAATAGATCTGGTGTTCCTCTGATTGAAATAGTGAGCGAACCAGATATGAACAGTCCGGTGGAGGCCAGACTCTATCTTGAAACACTAAAGCAGATTATCTCCTATCTGGGAATATCTGACTGCAATATGGAGGAGGGTTCTCTGCGATGTGATGCCAACATATCTCTCCAGGAAAAAGGCAGCGCTGAATTTGGCATAAAATCTGAGGTAAAAAATATGAATAGCTTTAGAGCGGTGGAGAAAGCCCTCAACTATGAAGCTCAAAGACAGTGTGAAGTTCTTGCTTCCGGCAGAGAGGTTGTGCAGGAGACCAGAGCCTGGGATGCCGATAGACAGCAGACTAAAACCATGCGCACCAAAGAAGAAGCTGAGGATTACCGCTATTTTCCCGAGCCGGATCTCATGCCCCTGAAAATATCTGAAGAACAGGTGAGTGAAATAGATGAGGAGCTGCCCGAACTTCCCAGAGAAAAATGGCTGCGCTTTCAGGACGAATATGATCTTCCTGCCTATGATGCCGAAGTTCTAACTCAGGAAAAGAGCATGGCCAGTATCTTTGAGGAGGCTGCTTCCGGTTATGAGGACCCCAAAGAGATAAGCAATTGGCTGATGGGAGAATATCGCCGACTACTCAATGAAAATGATATGGAGCCTGGAGAGGGCAATCTGGAGCCCAAAGCTCTCGTCAGTATGCTGGAAATGATAGACGATGGTACCATAAGCTCGAACATTGCCAGCGAAGTATTCGAAATCATGTTCGATACAGGCAAATCTCCCGGGAAGATTGTGGAGGAAAAAGGTCTTAAACAGATAAGCGATGAGGAGGAGCTGGAAAAACTCGTGGATGAGACGATAGAGGAGCATCCCGATGTAGTGGAGGATATCAGAGGAGGCAAGGATAAAGCTATAGGGTTTCTGGTCGGACAGATAATGCAGGCTACAGAGGGCAAGGCCAATCCTCAGATGGTCAATCAGATGCTGAGAGAAAAAATAATGGATTAGGGCAGGAAGCTATGATGCTTCGTTCATATGAAATTTTTTCCCTGGCCTCAGTTTATTTTCAACTAAATTTTAAAGACCCGGGGTTTTGAATACCCGGGATTATCAGGATACAGTTTCAGTCTGCACTTTTGTTTTCTGAGAGAGATCGCTCCGCAGTGTGAAATAAAGCCAGGGAGCAGCTACCAGTATATTTCCCAGCTCTGATAGCGGAAATGCATACCATAGAGCGTCCAGCCCGGCCGCCTGTCCCAGCAGATACATCAGGGGGAGGAGCAAAATAAGCTGTCTGATAAAGGACTGGATCAGGCTGGGCAGTCCCTTTCCTATGCCCTGAAAAGTGGCTGAAATAATAATTGCCGGACCAATAAGGGGATAGGCGGGACTGATATTCTGCAGGGCGGTGCTGCCTATTTCAATCAATTCGGGATTATCACTGAAAAGGCTTAAGATACGGCCGGGTATGACCTGAAATAAAACCATTCCACCGGTAGTTATTAAGAAAGCCAGCCCCATACTGTAGAATAACCCTTTTTTGACCCGTCCAGGACAGTTGTGGCTAAAATTATAACCTATAAGAGGGAGATAGCCCTGCTTGATCCCAAATATGGGCATAAGCACTATGGACTGCAGTCGAAAATAAATACCTCCTACTGCGATTGCCAGAGAGGAAAAGTTGGCCAGAATTCTGTTCATCCCCCCCAGCATGAAGCTGGCCATAAATTGCATCACCATGGCAGGAAAACCCACCCGAAAAACCTCCCTGATTAAATCCGGGCGCAGTCGAAAAGCTTTCCAGGTAATATTTAACTCTGTTTTCTTTCCCAGGAGCAGATAAAGAACCATGATTCCACTGAGAGATCGGGCAAAGACGGTGGCGATTGCTGCCCCCTGAAGGCCCAGCTCGGGGAAGAAGCCCGGCCCGAAGATTAAAAATGGATCGAGCAAAATATTCACTCCAGCTCCCAAAAAGATGTTTACCATGGGCAGAAATGTATTTCCCTCTCCCCGGAGAATATGATTGCCTATAATGGGAAGAAAGAAAGAAAAAGAGCCTGTAAGAACAACCGTGCTATAAAGTGAGGCCTTTTCCAGAAGAGCTGCGTCCTCGGCAAATAATTTTAACAGCTGGGGAGTAAAGAAATATCCTACAAAGGCCATTACAAGACTGGCCGCCACGGCCAAAAAGAGCACCTGAGCTCCGGCCTGGTCGGCCTGTTCTTTTTTGTTCGCTCCCAGCAAACGAGAAATGAGGGATGTTGCGCCAACACCAGTACCGACAGAAATACCTATCAGTATCATTTCCAGAGGATAAAAAAGAGCGAGAGATGAGAGAGCTTCGGTGCTGTATCTTCCCACAAATATACTGTCTATGATGCTGTATAAAGATTGCACGGACATGGCGAGCATGCCCGGAAGTGATAATTTGATAAGCAGCGGGAGTATTCTTTCCTCTCCCAGCCTGCTTGAACTGGTTTTAGCCCGCATTATGCATCACCTCGTGGAGATAAAAAATCCTGGTTGATCTAAAGTTATGATCTGGTTCCGAAATTATGATATAATTTCGATAATATAATCTGACTCTGAATGAAAATTTCAATCTCATATAATTTTAACACAGCCTCATGCTGGCTGTAAAATATTTAGGAAGCTATGATGCTCCATTCACATAAAATTTTTCATGAGCCGGGACACAATTTTTGGGCCATGGACCTGACCCGGGCTTCGAAAAATTTCGAGTATCACTTCGCCTCATAGCTTCCTCTCATAGCTTTCTATAGAAAATTTATATTTAGGTCATCTGTCCGCATTTACATTTAGACTATAAAAGTACAGGAGTGGTTTGTTTTGAACAGCAGTGATTATATTGAAGTTAATATTAAGGATTTGAATCAGGGAGGCGAGGGTGTGGCCCGCCCCTCAGATCATCCTGTCATCTTTGTTGAAGGAGCGCTGCCGGGGGAAAGGGTTAAAGCGGAGCCGGTTGAAAAGAAGAGCAATTACTGGCGAGCTCGACTCCTGGAGATAAAGGAACCCTCCCCTCACAGAATTGAGCCCCCCTGTCCTGTTTTCAGCGAGTGCGGGGGCTGTCAGCTCCAGCATCTTGAGTATTCACGACAGCTGCTGAAAAAAAAGAATATGCTGGAAGATGCGCTGGCTCGAATAGGGGGCCTTGAAAGCTGGCCGGAATTTGAGGTTGAAGGCATGGATTTTCCCTGGTATTACCGTAACAAAGCTCAATTTCCTGTGGGTATTGACGATGATGGGGAGGAGCAGATGTTAAGGCCCGGTTTTTATCGACCGGGCAGTCACGATCCTGTTTTTATCCAGGACTGTTTGATCCAGCATCAACCCATCAACAGGCTGCTGAGAGAAACTACGGAGCTAATTAATAAATTTGAGGTTGAGCCATATTTTGAAAAGAGTCATAGGGGAAATCTTCGGCACCTTCTTATCCGGGCAGGAGTTAACACCTCCCAGCTGCAGCTGACCTTTGTTACGCGCAGAGATAGGATGAATGGGCTGGATGAAATTACTTCATCCCTGATGGGAAATTTTCGTTCCCTGTGGGGAATTTATCACAATATCAACCCGGAAGACACCAACGTTATCATGGGAGAGGAGCTTTATCTTTTGGCCGGAGAAAAGTATATTAGCGAGTATCTGAAAGAAAAAAAGTTTCTCATTCATCCGGCCAGTTTTTTTCAGATCAATACTGTTCAGGCTGTTAAACTTTACGATGTTGTGGCTGAATTTTTCCAAGATCTCAATCTTAACTCCATTGTGGATGCTTACTGTGGTTCAGGTTCAATTGCCATATATCTTTCCGGCCTGGCGGAAAGAGTGATAGGAGTCGAAGAAGTTCCTCAGGCTATCCTGGCCGCAACCAGGAATGCCCAATTAAATAATTGTGGGGAAAATATAAATTTTATTCAGGGAAAGGTGGAGGATGCAGTCCCGCGCATGGATCTCGAAAAATCGTCTGTGATAGTTGATCCACCGAGAAAGGGGCTAAGCAGAGAATGCGTTCAGGCTCTTCTAAATTCTCGGCCCCCTGGCATCATCTACGTTTCATGCAAACCCGCCACGCTTGCTCGCGATATAGAACGGATGAAGAATAATTACACAGTAAATAAACTCGCAGCTGTTGATATGTTTCCGCACACAACTCACCTGGAATCTGTTGCGTTGCTGACTCGAAAATAGAAAGGGGCTGTATATATAATGCTGCATTATTTGCTGGCTTTTATCTTTGCTTTTGCAGGGATAGGAGGCCTGATACTGCAGGTTGAGATAGGAGTTTTTGCAGGATTGGGACTTATCGCATGGGAACTGGGAAGAGCGGGCGTTCCCGCCCGGGTGTATCAGGTCGTTATGGTTTTCGCTGCCGCTGCCGGAATTATATTTTTTATCTATATTCAGCAGTGGTACTGGCTTATTGCTTTTGTTTTTATAGTAATGCTCAATCTTCGCGGTTATTACAAATTTTACGGGAAAAGTGAATATGACAAAACCAGCCGGGAAGAACGTAACCTCGAAGATAAAAAACAGTAAAAATTCTTGACAAATGCCCCGATTTATAATATAAAAGTAGTTAGGGAAAACAGCCAGGCAAAATAAAAAACGGTTTTTACCGCCCATCAGTTGTTAAATACCTTCCACTATCTAAAATACTGTAATATACTAACTATGGTGCAGGGTTTAAAAATAGTAATGTCAACTCACTATCAGTGGGTTCGACCTTCTGTGCTATAGTCGCCAGGTGAATACTGGAGGCTGCGAACACCAATCCCTGTTCGTGTAGAATATTCAGGGTATCGCAAGCTCATGGTACTCCCGAAAGGTTGTTCTATGACCCT
>CAZVZM010000061.1:0-12126 GCA_964630835.1 uncultured Halanaerobiaceae bacterium | reverse complement strand
ACCCATATTTTAACTCCAAATAAATTTGACAGACCGGATCCTTTTTGTTATTTTACTATTAAACAATTAATTAAATATTAAATAAAAACAAATGAGGCAGATAAAATGAATGAAAATATTCCAGAGGGTGTTAAAGAGGAGCTTTACGAGCTCCATGCCGATACATGCAAAGCTATGGCAAATAAAACGAGAATAAAAGTTCTCGATCGGCTTAAAAATAATGAGATGAGGGTGGATGAACTGGCTGATGCCCTGGATACATCTGCTCCCAATATTTCTCAGCACCTATCACTGCTAAAAGAGGCAGGGGTGGTCTGCAGCCGCAGAGAGAAAAGGTATGTATACTATAGCATCTGTGATAAACGCATAATTGAAGCCTGTGATCTGGTAAAGGAAGTTATGCTGGATCAGTTAAAAGAGGAAGAGGAAAATATCAGCAGAGTTTCTAAATATGCAGAAGAATTTTAGGTAAAATCATGAGGAGCTCGTTTTATATTTGCCAGGAAGATTAGAAGACTTAAGGAGACTTGAGAGGAGGAGTATCCCATTAAAAAGCCCTTAATTGGAATAACTACCTTCAGGCAGGAGGAGTGATAAATACAGGAGATACTGATTGTTATCAACGAATCTCTTTATGGTTCCGAAAAGGCCTATAATGCACTCAGGACAGCTATGAACCTTCAGGAAAAGGCCGAGTAGTTGGCACTAAATATTTTTCTCATGGATGACGGAGTGAGCTCTGGCCGGGCAAACCAAAAAACTCCAGAGGGATTTTATAATATTGAAAGGATGCTCTCATCTGTTTTGAGAAGAGGCGGGGAAGTAAAGGCCTGAGGCAGCTGCACTGAAACCCGTAGGATTTCAGAAGCAAATCTCATTGAAGGCGTAAAATCCGGCAGCATGACTGATTATAGCGAATGGGTGATTTCCGCCGATAAAATTCTTACTTTCTGATTCGCTTAAAAAACAATTATTTTTTTACTCAGGAAATAATTATTTTTTTGTTTTAAGATTTGGATCATTTTTCCTGGAAGCTATTTTTATTGAGGTCATTTTAGAATAATACTTGCAAAACTTAAAAAAATGGAGGTAGAAAATATGGTCAAAACCTGCGAAATAGAAATATATACACTTGAATGGTGTCCATACTGTGAAAAAGCCAAAGCTCTCCTGAGAAGCAAAGGATTTTCCTTTAAAGAATATGATATCGGTGACGAAGAAATTGAAAAGGAGATGGAGAAAAGAACCGATGGTGCCAAGACAGTTCCGCAGATTTTTATCGATGGACATCTTGTGGGGGGATACAATGATCTGGTAGAAGCCAATATATCCGGAGAGCTAAATGATCTTCTGGGCATTGAAGGTGAAGAGGATTATTTTGAGAAAGAATGGGATCTTATCACCGTAGGAGCGGGCCCTGCTTCCTTCAATGCTGCATTATATGGGGCGCGGAAGGGCCTGGAAGTACTGGTGATCGGCAAGGACATGGGAGGTCAGATGCTGGAGTCCGGCGAGATTGATAATTATCTGGGTTTTGAAGATGTGGAGGGTTCCGATTTAATTCAGTCTTTTTGGTCTCATACCCAAAAATATGATGTGGAGATCATGCTGGGGGATGAGGTAACTTCTTTAGAGGAAAAGGAAGATGGCGTCGTCACTTTAAATCTAAGCTCGGGCAGCAGTGCCAGGTCTAAAGCGGTCATTCTTGCCACAGGAGCTCAGAGCAGGGAACTGGGAGTTTTGGGAGAAGTTGAGTTTAAGGGTAAAGGCGTCCACTACTGTGCCACCTGTGATGGTTACCTATATGCCGGAGAAAATGTTGCAATCATTGGGGGAGGCAATTCAGGCCTGGAGGCAGCTTTAGATCTGGCCAAGCTGGGCTGTTCTGTAGAACTCATCGAAGTTGAGCCGGAGCTAACAGGGGATGATATCCTTGTCCGAAAGATAGAGGCCAATGATAATATCAATATTCATACCGGCACCGGCGTAGATGAGATATATGGCAATGATGTAGTAGAAGGACTAAAAGCAGTTGACATGGAAACTGAAGAAATAGAAGATTTAAATGTGGAGGCAGCATTTATAGAAATAGGTTATGAACCCAACACCGAGTTTGTAGGTGACGTGCTGGAAACCAATGACTTCGGTGAAATAGTGATTGACAAAAATAACCGCACCAGCGCCAAAGGCATCTGGGCAGCCGGCGATGTGACCGATATCAAAGATAAGCAGATAATTGTAGCAGCGGCCGAGGGGGCGAAAGCAGCCCTGAGAGTAAATGAAGCCCTTTCAAGATAACAAATTGGAAACTGCTCAGATAGCATGCATGCTTGAAAAGCTGAAATATTGAATAAAAGTTCCTGGATTACTTCGCACAACATTATTGGTTTTACTGCGCAAAGCTATTTTCCAGTAAATTCTGTTAAAAAGCTTCCTTTTTGCCGAAAATCATAGCCTCGTAATTTTGACTATATCAATTTATGCGAAGGGCAATCATTATAGCTATTTAAAGTGCTGGCCGGCGGCATCTGCTGCCGGTTATTTTTTATTTGCGAAATTTAGATCTGCACTCTCTATAATTGAAACTTTGTCGAAAATATTGGTTGAAATTAAGCCTGATCTTTTTTATTAATTTCTGTCAGCTTTGAAGGAATATCTGCAGCGATGTAGAAATTTATATATAGTGGGTTATGTTTTGCTAAACATAATTAGAAATTGTAGAAGCTATTGAAATTGGCTTTATAGAATACTTTATTACTGAATATCTTTTCGACTCTACATATTTGAATTAGATATTAGTTACATGATCTTAAATTATTTAATCGCCCTGATTACAGGCTGATCTATAAGTTTTTGGAGGGTGATTTACCGCAGCAGCGGAGGTGATTTAAATGCATCCCGAGTTTAAGCTCTGGATTGAAAATGAAGATGGAGAGCAGATCATAGGGGAGGGCCTCATGCAGCTCCTTAAAAAAATTGAAGAGACAGGGTCGATTAACAGGGCATCGGACAGGCTGGATATGTCATATCGAACCGCCTGGGGAAAGATTGAAAAAATAGAGAATCGCCTGGGTGAAGAGCTGCTTGAGAGAAAGACAGGCGGTGCCGGAGTTGGCGGCAGCGAACTGGCGGAAAAAGGCAGGAAACTTATGGATAAATATATTCGCTTTAAAAACAGTGTTGCCCGGGATATTAAAGAGGAGTTTGAGAATACTTTTGAAGAGTACATACAATAAATCTTTATCCAGCGCTATTCAATTAAAAACTTTCCCGAAGATATATGAATGGATTTTATGGCATAATAATCATTGATTAGCCAGTTGAAAAAGATAGGAGGTACACTGGAGGAAACACGAAGGTGGTCGGGGGGATGCAAACATGTCCCCGACCACCTTCGTGTCACCTGGTATATAACTCGTTAAAATAAAAAGTGGAACAACGATTCATGACTTTTTTTGCGAAAACTCAATATGGCTTTAGTCCCGGGAAGTTTAGGGCGAGAAAAATTGTGCAAATTTAACCTGCCTGATTTTGATTAATTCTGATAAATCATGCTAAAAATGTGCTCGTAAAATATTATCTTTGAAATCATGAAGTGTTCACTGCTTTTTTTCGCCCTCTACAGATATTACAATTTTTTCTACATCCAGTTCTTTATCTGTTGCTTTTAAAGCTTCATTCACTGCATGAAGCATACCCTTACAGCAGGGAACCTCCATAATAGCTACGGCCAGGGAATTTATATCATTGTTTGCAATTATACCTGTTAATTTTTCGATGTAGCTGTCCAGATTATCCAGCTTGGGACAGCCGATTACTACTTTTTTATCCCTGAGCAGATCAAGATGAAAATCCGCATAGGCAAATGGGACGCAATCTGCAGCTATTAAGAGATCGGCACCGTCGAAAAATGGTGCTTTCTCGGGCAGAAGGCCCAGCTGTACAGGCCACTGCTCCAGCTGGCTGTTTATCGAAAGTGCTACATCATCTGCTGCGGCCGCTCCTTTTTTTTGTGTATCGTTACTTTTTTGAGAACTTCTCTCATCAGCTTTGGTTTTTTCACTGTCTTTTTTCTGGAAATTTCTCATCCTGGATCCGGGACAGCTCCCTGCCATGCTTCCCGCAGATTTGCTCTCTTTTTTGGCCTGTTTTACAGCTTCTTCATCAAATTCTTCTGCTTCTCTTACTTCCATTTTGATGGCGTCCTGGGGACATTCTCCCAGACAATCTCCCAGACCATCGCAAAGCCTTTCTTCTTTCAGGCGAGCCACTCCATCAACAATTTCTATGGCACCTTCATCACAGGCGGGAATGCATTCTCCGCAGCCATCACATTTTTCCTCATCAATACTGATTATCTTTCTTTTAACCATTATTATCCATCCCTTCTTAAATTAATATTTTAGAGCTTCAATAAATTTCACGCTGAAGTTCTCATTTTAGAAAGAAACCTGGACATTTCCTGGACATAATAAATGAGATTTTTCAAGAATTTTTGCTGGAAAATATTAGATTTTTTGCGCCTGAACAAAAAGCTACCTCTTCACTCAGCTTTATAAATATTATAGCAGCTTCTATTCCATAATTCTGTGACATATGTCATAGAAAACCCAAAATATATGGTCTATAATTAAATTAGCCTGAGAGAAAATGAAAGAAAATCTAATGATAAAAATTTCAGTGTATTTCTTAAATACCTTTAAATGCTTTATATCTCGTTTTTATTAGAAGGGAGGAGATTTGCTATGATGCAGCAGTGTCCCGGTCAGGACGGACGCAGCTGGTCGCCCGATGATGTCAGTGAAAAGAATTGTCCGGAATGCGGCTATTCAATAGAGTTTTTCAAATTTGATCTAATGCGGGAATGCCCTGACTGCGGTAAAAAAGTGATTAATCCCAGGTTTAACCTCGAGTGCGCTGAATGGTGCGATCAGGCTGCCATCTGTATTGGAGAGGGCAGCACCCTATATAAGGAGGTGCAGACTCTTCGGGAGCGGATGGAGAAAAAAATTGAAAAACTCTTTTCCGGTGATGATGAGATGATTGAGCGGATTGAGATGGTAACTGACCTGGCGGATCGCATTGGAAAAAGAGAACAGTATTCTCCCCTGAGTGTCATACTCAGTGCTCTGCTTCATCCTCTGGGGCTGGAAAATGTGAGTGTGAATGTTCAGGATCTTAACTTAGAAGGCATTATAAATAATTCCATTGATGAAAATAAGTCGGATAAGGGCCTGGTGGTGGCGCGGAAAATCCTGCAGGATCTTGATATACCGGAAAAATACCGGGATGAAATCTTACGCAATTTGTCAGCACTGGGAGATGAGAAGGAAGCAAAAAAGAGGGAGAATATATCCTATTTGGTGTTAGCTGATGCTCTCAAACTGAGAGAGCTTAAGAAAAAAAGTATGCCAGAAAGTAATCATGCAGAATCCGAGATACGAGAGGCTTTAGAGTCTGGAGAAATAAAATTAGAGACTGAGGGTGCCTTAAAAGTGGCAGAAAATTTAATGGGAGAATTGACAGAAAAGTTTGAAGGGATATCCCTGTAAAGTCTTTAAATATAATAATGACATAAAGTAAATAAAAATACCAAACATTATGGATGAATAACTAAAATTCCTCAGAAATTTCAGCAATGCACTTTTAATGCAGGGAGCGGCCGGATATTTTCCGGACAGTTATGCTAAAATAGTTTGACTCTGTGACATATGTCACTGCAGAATATATTTTTTTAGCCTATAATTATGAGTAGAACGATAAAGAAATATATGTTTTGTGTTCTGGATTTTAGGCCTCGATCATCTAACAAAATAAACTTAATTAATCAGGAGGGAAATTGAGTATGAGTGAAATGTTCTGTTATCAGTGTCAGGAAACGATTAGAAATACGGGCTGCGAAACCAGAGGTGTCTGCGGTAAATCGGCGGAGGTATCCAATCTGCAGGATCTGTTGATCTATCTCATGAAAGGCATTTCTGTCTACACCGACATGATCAGAGATCTTGACGGTGAAGTTGACGGAGAGATTAACGAATTTGTTATGGAAGGTCTTTTTGCCACTGTGACCAACGTCAATTTTTCAGAGGATGATTTTCTTGAGTGGATCGATAGAGCGCTGGAGTTAAGAGATGAGGTGGCTCAAAAGTGCCAGGAACTCTATAAGCAGAAACACGGTGAGGAGTTTGACGGTGAATTGCCCGAAGCTGCCACCTGGAGTCCTGACTCAGATGAAGATATTGAGAGAAAAAGTCAGGAAGTGGGGGTCCTGCAGACAGAAAATGAGGATGTACGCTCTCTGAGGGAGCTGCTCACATATGGTCTAAAGGGTATAGCCGCATACGCAGATCATGCATATATCCTGGGGCACGAAGATAAGGATATATATGAGTTTATGCAGCGCGGTCTTGCTGCCACACTGGATGACAGTTTGAGTGCTGATGAGCTCACCAATCTGGTCCTGGAATGCGGTGACTGTGCTGTCGATACCATGGCCTTATTGGATGAAGCCAATACCTCAGCTTACGGCCATCCCGAGCCCACCGAGGTGGATCTGGGTACAGATGACAGACCGGGTATTCTGGTAAGCGGTCACGATCTTAAAGATTTTGAAGAGCTGCTGAAACAGACCGAGGGCGAGGGTGTTGATATCTACACCCACGGTGAGATGCTTCCCGCCCAGGCATATCCTGCATTTAAAGAATATGATCACTTCAAAGGCAACTACGGCGGCTCCTGGTGGAAACAAAAAGAAGAGTTTGAGCAGTTCAACGGGCCAATTCTCATGACCACCAACTGCATCGTACCTCCTAAAGACAGCTACAAAGACAGGCTTTATACGACCGGTGTGGCTGGTTTTGAAGGTGTAAGCCATATCGATGATAGACCGGAGAACGGCAGCAAGGACTTTTCTCCCGTGATTGAAGCCGCAAAACAATCCGATCCTCCTGAAGAACTTGAGAGCGGCACAGTTATGACTGGATTTGCCCACAATGCTCTTTCTGAGAGGGCTGATGCCGTCGTTGAGGCAATTCAAAATGGAGATATCAGCAAATTTGTTGTTATGAGCGGCTGTGACGGTCGACATAAAGACAGAGACTATTTTACCGATGTTGCCAGAGAGCTTCCAGAAGATGCCATAATTCTAACCTCCGGCTGCGCCAAATATCGCTACAACAAGCTTGATCTGGGTGATATCGGAGGCATTCCTCGTGTTCTCGATGCCGGGCAGTGCAATGACTCCTACTCCCTGGTGGTAATTGCGAAAAAGCTGGCTGAGGCCGTAGGTGCTGAAGATGTCAATGATCTACCCATTTCCTATGATATCGCCTGGTATGAGCAGAAGGCAGTGGCAGTGCTGCTGGGCCTTCTGGCTGTGGGAGTTAAAGATATCAAGCTGGGTCCGACCCTGCCGGCATTCGTCTCCGAAAATGTTCTCGAAGTGCTGGTGGATAAATTTAACATCGCTCCCACCGACGGTGTAGAAGATGATGTGCAGGAGCTTATGGCTTAATTACACTCCTTAAAAGGAGTTGAAAAACCCCTGTTTTCTTGAGTTTGTTCCCTATGCTTTCTATAAGCATTCTTCCTGTTATTGATTGATATTGTATAAGATAGCCATTATGTAATTTCGATCGGGGCCGGCCTTTACAGGCTGGCCTTTTTTTATTTATAGGTTTTATTCGGATTAGATTGTGGAATTTTGTTTTAGTTTGCTTTCATAAATGGGATGAGAAATTATGGCTTCCCAATATATATCATTGTTGCAACCACTGCTTTAGAGAAAAACCTTATTTGTAAAATGCATTTTTTTTGCTGCCGGGAGAAGAACTCGAAAAGTGTAATTTACATAATGTTAACACCAGTTTAAAGTGCCGTTAATCAAACTATGTTAGTTTATAGTCAAAGAGAATTGACGAAACAAAAAAATCAAATTCAGGAGGGACAGAGATGAAAAAAATTCTGCTGGTTCTGGCAGTAATAATTTTGACAGGCTTAATTATGACAGGAGGCGCAAATGCAGAGGTGATCGAAGTTAGAGGATCTGACACTCAGGTGAATCTGGTGAGCAATTTTGCTGAGGCTTACATGGAAAAGAACCCGGAGGTCATGATCTCAGTTACTGGAGGAGGTTCCAGCACCGGAATATCAGGTCTAATAAATGGCAGCATCGATCTTGCCAATTCTTCCCGGCAGATATCTGAGTCCGAACTGGAACAGGCCCGGGATCGAGGAGTTGAGCCCACTCGAATTATCATTGCCCTGGACGGTTTATCTGTAATAACACATCCTGACAACCCGGTAGAAGAGCTCACACTGGCTGAGATAGGTGATATCTTCCGCGGTGATATAACTAACTGGGCTGATGTAGGGGGGAACGATCAGGAGATTAGTCTTTACGGTCGACAGAGCAATTCCGGAACCTTTGTATACTTCAGAGAAAATGTTGTAAAAGACGACTTTTCCGATACCAAAATGCGCATGAACGGTAACGCTCAGATAGTGGAAGGTGTGAAAAATGATAGCTCAGCAATAGGATATGTGGGTGTCGGTTATGCTGTAGAGGATAGCGAGGTTGCTGATGGACTGCAGATGATTTCCGTGGCCATTGAAGAGGGCGAACCCTATGTTACACCTCTCGATCCCGAAAATGTGGCGGAAGGACTCTATCCCCTGGCAAGACCACTTCATCATTACAGTGACGGAGCACCTCAGGGAACCCTTGCCGATTATATTGAATTTGTCCTGAGTGATGAAGGCCAGGAGATAGCGGTAGAAACTGGTTTTTATCCTATAACAGAGGAATTTGAAAATATAAACAGAGAGAACCTGCAGGAATAACAGTATCTGCTGACAGGTAATTGCAGGAGGCATACTAAAATGGATTACAAATTTCGGGATAACCTGATAGAAAAGTTTTTTCTGCTCAACGGGATTGTGGTGATTTTAATCCTGTTGGGCATCTTTCTTATCCTTTTATCCAACAGTTTACCGGCCATAAGAAGTGTGGGAATCGGGGAATTTTTGACATCGGCTCGCTGGAATCCCACCGCTTACAGCGGTGATAACCAGTATGGAATTCTGGCTAAAATAGTCAGCACTCTAATGGTTACATTTGGTTCAATGATTATAGCGGTTCCTTTAGGAGTGGCTGCTGCTGCCTATCTGTCTGAAGTGGCCAGCAGCAGGGTAAGAAGTATACTCAAGCCGGCTCTGGAAATTCTGGCCAGCATACCCTCTGTGGTAATCGGTTTTCTGGGCATAGTAGTGTTCGGACCATTGATAGCTGAAATATTTAATCTATCTCATGGTCTCAATGCCATTAACGGTTCCATAGCCCTGGCTATTATGTCACTTCCCACTATAATCAGCCTTTCGGAAGATGCCATGAGTTCTGTGCCGGCGGAATACCGTAAAGCCTCGCTGGGTTTGGGGGCCAACCGCTGGCAGACGCTGACCAGGGTTACCATACCCTCATCACTTTCAGGCATATTTGCTGCCGTTATGCTGGGTATGGGCAGAGCAATTGGAGAAACGATGGCTGTGCTGATGGCCACTGGCAATGCTCCACGTATGCCGGGCAGTTTCTTCGCTTCCGTGCAGACCATGACAGCTACAATCGCCATAGAGCTGGGGGAAGTTCCCTATTATACAGAACACTATCATGCTCTTTTCGTTATCGGACTGGTGTTGTTCATCATGACCTTTATGGTCAATCTAGCTTCAGATATAATACTGCACCGCTATGGAAGGGAGTGATAGAGATGGAGAACTGGAAACAGCGGCTGGGCTTCTGGACACTGAGAATTTCTGCCCTCCTGGTGCTGGCTGTGCTGATTTTTTTGCTCGGTGATATTATATTAAAGGGTGGAAGTGTAATAGATCTGGAGTTTTTAAGCACTCCTCCTCGCCAGGGCATGACAGCAGGTGGGATATTTCCAGCCATAGCCGGAACATTTTATCTGTCGCTTATAACTGCTTTAGTTGCTGTACCCCTGGGGGTTATGGGAGGTATTTATCTCAGCGAATATGCCAGCCAGGGCAAACTCACCCGTTTGATTAGAATGTCAATTAGAAATCTGGCAGGTGTGCCCTCAATAGTATTCGGCATGTTCGGAGTGGCCATATTTGTAAATTTTTTCGGATTTGGACTTTCACTGCTCAGCGCCGGGCTGACCCTGGGAATAATGACCCTGCCCGTAACTATTACGGCCAGTGAAGAAGCATTAAAATCAGTGCCCGATTCATATCGCAAAGGAGCTCTGGCATTAGGAGCGACACGCTGGCAGATGATCAGAACCTGCATCCTGCCTCCGGCAGTGCCTGGTATGCTTACCGGATCCATTCTGGGACTTGCCCGGGCTGCCGGGGAGACAGCTCCTATACTTTTTACAGGAGCTGCTTTTTTGCACCCCCATCTGCCTGATTCTCCTTTCAGTCAGTTTATGGCCCTGCCCTATCACCTTTATATTCTGGCCACGCAGCACCATGACATTTCCCGGGTTAGGCCTATTGCTTACGGTACAGCTCTGATCTTAATTCTTCTGGTCCTGGCTTTAAATATTGGCGCTATCATTCTGCGCGAAAAACTTTCGCGCCGCTACAGAAGATAAAATGCTGCAAATTTTAAGAGGTGAATTTAATGGCTGACAGAGAAAATTGCAAGCTTAAGATTGAAAATCTCAATGTATATTATGATCGCGAGCAGGCTCTGGATGATATCAGCATGGAAATTGACTGCCGGGAAATAACAGCACTTATCGGCCCCTCAGGTTGCGGGAAGTCCACATTTCTTCGTTCGCTCAACCGCATGAATGATGAGATAAAAGAAGCCAGAGTAGAGGGCAGAGTAATTCTGGATGGAGAAAATATTTATAAAAACGGCTACAATGTGGTCGAGCTGAGAAAACGGGTAGGGATGGTTTTTCAGCAGCCCAACCCCTTTCCCAAAAGCATATATGATAATGTTGCCTACGGCCCCAGAATACACGGCATCAGGGACAGGGATGAACTGGATGAAATTGTGGAGGAGAGCCTAAAAGCTGCGGCTCTCTGGGAGGAAGTCAGTGACAGGCTCAATCAGTCAGCACTTGATCTATCAGGAGGACAGCAGCAGAGGCTCTGTATTGCCAGGGCGATTGCGGTAAAACCGGATGTTATATTGATGGATGAGCCCGCTTCAGCCCTCGATCCGCAGGCCACCGCTAAAATAGAGGATCTTCTCACCGAGCTAAAGAAAAATTACACCATAATCATCGTTACCCACAATATGCAGCAGGCGGCCAGAATATCCGACAGTACAGCCTTTTTCTGGCTCGGCAATGTTGTAGAATACGGTCCAACAGAAAAGATTTTCGAAAGACCCGATGATCAGCGTACCGAGGACTATATTACAGGGAGATTTGGCTAATACTAAAGCGGGAGGATTATGATAATGAGAAGACAATATGAGGAAAGGCTGGAGGATCTAAACCGGAAAATGCTTAATATGGCAAGCAGAGTTGAGGAGGCAGTTGACCGGAGTATAAAAGCTCTGCAGGAGCGAGATATGTCTCTGGCCCGGCAGGTGGTGAGAGAAGATGAAAAAATTGATAAAATGGAGAGGAAGATCGAAGAAGAATGCATAAAACTTACAGCTCTACAGCAGCCTGTAGCCGGTGATCTGAGAATCATCACAGCTATCTCCAAGATTGCCACCGATCTCGAGCGCATAGGTGATCATGCTGTCAATATAGCAGAGATGGTTCTGGAAATAGGCGAACAGAAGCTGATAAAACCGCTTGAGGACGTACCCCGCATGGCGGAGATAGCCATTTCTCGCCTGCACCAGAGCCTGGAAGCTTTCACTGAACTGGATGCCGCCAGGGCTGAAAAACTGGCCCGTCAGGACGAAGAGATTGATCGCTGTGATGAGAGGATACTGCGGGAGCTTATCAAGATGATGATGAAGGACTGCAAAAATCTGGAGCAGGCTGTGCGGCTCATTTTTATAAGCCGTTTTCTGGAGAGAATAGGAGATCACACCACCAATATCTGCGAAAAACTCATATATGCAGCCACAGGTGAGCGGTCGAATTATTGATTGGAATTATTACGTTAATCTGTTGTATAATATAACCAGTATAT
>CAZVZM010000060.1:0-12674 GCA_964630835.1 uncultured Halanaerobiaceae bacterium | reverse complement strand
GGGAGAATAGCACGCCAGCTTGATGCCAGATTGCTGCTTGTCAGTGTAAGAAATGATGAAACTGATTTGACAGAAGAGGAAATTAAAACTGAACTGGAATCTCTTAAGGATATTGAATACAGATTGATGACTCCTCAGGGTCAAAATCCTGCTTCTAGACTCATTGATCTGGCTTATAAACATAAGCCTGACTATATTTTTATGGGTAGCGGTGAGGAGGACAGAAAAGATAAATATAGACAGCTGGGCAATATGGCTTCAAACCTTCTTCAAAGATGTTCTATACCCGTGACCATAATTGATGCTGAAGGAAGCAGAAGAAATTTTAATGAATAAATTGCTCATAAAGCAAAAAGTTAAGTATAAGGGCGGCCATGTAAATGTTTAACAGCATTTGAAACTCCTGCAGGTTATACTTTATATACAAATTTGAAGAAAAGTAATTTAATAATATTAAGTAACTTAGGCGGTGTTATAATGGATTTTTTTAGACTGGCTGCTCCATTTTATGATACTGTGATGAATATAGTGGGACATGGAAATTCTCTGGAAACTCTAGCAGAGAGGATCGATCTTGAAGCTGGAGATAAACTCATGGATCTTGGTGGAGGCACCGGTCAGCTTATAGATTTTCTTCCTGAAGAGGCGGACATTACTCTGGTTGATAGCTCTGAAGATATGCTTGCCCGGGCAAGAAAAAAATATAATAATGGAAAAGTTGATATAGTTAAAGGTAGGGGAGATGATCTGCCTCAGGCTGATGATGAATTTGATTATATAGTTATTGCAGATGCGCTTCACCATTTTGATGAAATCAATGGAACTATTCAGGAGCTTGACAGGGTGTTGAAACCGGGAGGAGAAATAATAATATTGGAGTTTAATCCAGGCAGTTTATTAACCAAATTTATCTCGGTCGGAGAAAGCCTATTTGGAGAGCCGGCAAATTTTTATTATCCGGAAGAGCTGAGATCCCTCTTTTCTCAAAAAGGTTACAGCACTTCTATTGATAATTTGTCAAATTCATTATATATATTGAGGGGTCTAAAAGGAAATAGCTAAAAATTTCAGTTTCAGGATATCAGGCCCCTTTTTTTAATAGGGGCATATTTTTTTGCCTCTGAATAAATAATGACTCACAACTCATTACTATTTTGTTAGCTCATGAAGACCTTTCCTGTAAAATAATGGGTTTTTGGCAGCGGGATTTTGCAAATCAATATTTCAACGCATAAATTATCTAAGAAGTGTGATATATGTCATAGATAATCATAACATGCTGGTTGGTTGCCAGATTTGATTGAGACTAGCACGGACAGTCCTAACATTATACTTGATATAATATAGTAGATATTGCAGGAATTAATTGTCAGGTCGGAAAATTATAATTTGAGATCAAAAAAACTCCAGCGAGTGCTCCTGGCAGTTTAAATTAACCAGTATTTTGAGGGGATAAATAATGAGTTTCTAAAAAATTGATGAGGGAATTTACTCCGTAGGTGTCAATGACTGGGATCGAAGGCTTTTTGATGAGCTTATTCCTCTGCCGGGAGGAACCAGCTACAACTCTTATATAATCCAGGGGAGTCAGGCCAATGCACTTATAGACACGGTGAAAAAAAGTATTTTGATGATCTTTTGAGCAATCTGGAAGAATTAAATCTGGATCAGATTGATTACATTGTCTCCAATCATGCAGAACAGGATCATTTCGGATCTTTGCCCGAAGTTATGAGAGCTTATCCAGAAGCTGAAATAAAAATTATTCCTTAAAAGGGACCCGGAGGTATTCATTTATGGAAAGAGCAACAGTTTATAATATTCAGGAGTCTATTGAATATCAGGATAATTCAATAGTGAGCAAAACAGTTATTGATGAAGAGACCGGTTCAATCACCCTGTTTGCATTTGATAAAGGTCAAAATCTTAGCGAGCATTCAGCGCCCCATGAAGCTATGGTTCAAGTCATCGATGGAGTCGGAGAATACACGATAGGTGGTGAAACCCACAGGTTAAAAGCGGGAGAAATGCTGGTAATGCCTGCCAGCATCCCTCACTCGGTGAGGGCACCTGAGAAATTTAAAATGGTTCTGTCCATGATCAAAAATGTAGAAGACAATAATGAAACCGATGAAGGAAACTAATATATACTGCAGTTACCATATCTTATATTTTCTATCGGTACTGATTCCAACCAGTTGATTGGTACTCATTTTACCCACTCCTTTCTGTCTGCTTCCAGCTTTACTCCCAGGCCCTCTGCACTTCTGTTGACATAGTTAAAATAGGATATTACCTGGTTTAGGTCATGAATATCCCTATCTTTCAGGCCAGCTTCTCTTAAAGTTTCTATGTCCTCTTCGGACACATTCACAGGATTTTCTGTCAATTTGGCCGCATAGTCCAGCATGGCCAGCCTTTTATCAGAAATGTCAGCACTTTTATAATCAGCAATTACCTCCTGGACCAATTCTTCGTCTTTAGTTTCCTTATGGAGCGCCGCTCCATGATGGTTAATTCAGTAGTGACATTCATTTACCTGTGAAACTACTACTGCGACCATCTCCCTGTCACTGCGGGAGAGATTGGATTTGCCGTACATAATCTTTTTGTATAATTTTACATGGGCCTTTAATACTTCAGGGTTAAAACTGTGGAGTTTCAGTATTTCCGGGATATCAGCACTCTCGTCGGGGCTAATTCTATCATAGATCTGTTTCAATTTGCCGTCAGCTTCCTGTCTGTCTACAGTTTTAATCCAGGTCATGTTTGACCTCCTCTGGTTTTAAGCTTGTAAATTTTAAATTTCAGGTTCTTTGCTACTTAGTGTGTGTAAATAGATCACCCTCCTCCTGTCAGTGACTCTCAATGCACAAAGCTTTGGCGAAAATATCAATGTTGTTCTACACAGGTGTCATACTTTTCAATTGTGTTTGTGCAAATTATACCACAACTGGATGTCAAATTACATTAAATTTTAGTGTGTTTGTTGCATATAATACCCCACTAATAATCGAAGAGACAATAGTTTTCAGTATGATAATAAATTGCTCAAATACTTGACAAAGTTTGTCAGATAACCTATAATGTATTTAGAGCATAAAACCCCACAGGGGTATGCATTGGGGGCATGCATTGGAGGTGCAAATAGATATGAGTAATAATATTGAATTGAGAAAACTTACATTTTCGGTGGAGGGAATGACATGTGCTTCCTGCGCTCAGCAGGTTGAAAAGACACTTGCCGGCGCAGAGGGAATTGCTGAAGCCAGTGTTAATATAAACAATGAAAAGGGCACGGTGAAATATGACCCCGCTAAAATAGATTATTCGGCTCTGGAAGAGCTGGTCGAACAGAGTGGCTACAGCATCAAAAAAGCCACAGAAGAGCTGCCGATAAAAGGTATGACCTGTGCCTCATGCGCTCAGGCCGTGGAGGAAAGTCTGGCCGGACTTGAAGGTGTGCTGGAGGTAAATGTAAATCTGGCCACAGAAAAATCTACTATTGAATATCTGCCCAATTTAGTAGATGAACGAAATTTCATCAAAGCTGTAGAAGAAGCCGGTTATGAAGTTGATCTGAGCGATGAGGAAGAGGGAGAGGATGAAGCGACTAGAGAGGAAAAAGAGATGAAAGAATCTCGCCGCAAATTGATTTATGCTTTTGTTTTCACAATACCGGTCTTTATTTTGATGTTCGGCTCTATTTTCGGCGTTACACTGCCCATAGAGGAAAATATTCAGGGAGTGATTGAGGCAGTTCTGGCTTTTCCCGTTGTCTTTATACTCGGTTATAAAACCCATAAAGGAGCCATTAATTCTCTTCGCCACGGCGGAGCCAATATGGATGTGCTGATAACAATGGGTACATTTGCCGCCTATGGATATGGTCTCTCAGCCTTCATATTTAATGTGGATAGGTTTTTTGGACTGGCAGCCGGTATTATGGCCTTTCATCTGCTGGGAAGATATCTGGAAACTAAAGCTAAAGGTAGAGCTTCCCAGGCCATCAAAAAGCTGCTGGAGCTGGAAGCTGACACTGCCAGACTTCTGGTAGATGGGGAAGAGGTAGAGGTGCCGGTAGAAAAGGTAAAAGTAGATGATGTCATGCTAATAAAACCCGGTGAAAAAATCCCCACAGACGGAGAAGTAATAGAGGGACGCAGTGCGGTAGATGAATCGATGGCTACAGGTGAATCGATGCCTGTAGAAAAGGAAGAAGGGGACGAGGTCATCGGAGGCACTATAAATAAACAGGGAGCTTTGAGAGTAAAAGCTACCAGAGTGGGAGAGGATACCTTTCTGTCCCAGGTTATCAAAATGGTGGAAGAAGCTCAGGGTTCAAAAGTGCCGATCCAGGCTTTTGCCGATAAGGTAACCTCTTATTTTGTGCCCACAGTAATTGGAATCGCCGCTTTCACCTTTATACTCTGGCTTGTTTTAGGCGGTACAGCTGCTGTAACCACTGCTGTATTTGCCAGTATTGCTGTCCTGGTCATAGCCTGTCCCTGTGCTCTGGGGCTGGCCACTCCCACCGCCCTCATGGTTGGAACAGGTAAAGGGGCTGAAAATGGTGTTTTGATAAGAGATGGTAAAGCGGTACAGACCATGAAAGATATTACAGCTATTGTTCTCGATAAGACCGGTACAATTACCAGAGGTGAACCGGAGGTAACAGATGTCATACCTGCAGGGGAAAGGGATGAAAATGAGGTCCTGCGCACTGCAGCCAGTGCAGAGCAGTCATCGGAACATCCCCTGGGCCAGGCAATTATTCGGGGAGCAGAGGAAAAAGGACTTGAGCTTTTTGAAATCGAAAATTTCAGCGCTGTTGTGGGCCGGGGGGTTGAAACTAGCAGTGAAAAAGGTAAAATCCTGGTCGGCAATCAGAAGCTGATGAGAGAAAATGACGTAGATATTGGAAGTTTCGAGGATGAGGTCATATCTCTGGAAAAAGAAGGCAAGACTGCGATGCTGGTAGCTCTGGAAGGCAAGGCTGCAGGTATAATTGCTGTGGCCGATACCCTCAAAGATGATTCCGCGGAGGCCATCGCAGCTTTTAAAAACATGGGATTGACAACCGTGATGATCACAGGGGATAATGAACGAACTGCTCGCGCCATCGCCGATAAAGTCGGTATCGAAAGGGTTCTGGCTGAAGTCATGCCCGATGAAAAATCCTCGGAGATAAAAGAGCTTCAGTCTCAGGGTGAAAATGTTGCCATGGTAGGTGACGGGATAAATGATGCCCCTGCACTTAAACAGGCCAATGTGGGTATCGCTATAGGTACCGGCACTGACATTGCTATCGAGTCTTCAGATCTCACACTGGTCAGAGGAGAGCTTAGTGCGGTTGTGTCCGGCCTTAAGTTGAGCAAATACACCTTTTCCACGATTAAACAGAATCTTTTCTGGGCCTTCATTTACAACACCGTGGCCATCCCGGTGGCAGCGCTGGGGCTTTTGAATCCCATTATAGCTGCCGGTGCCATGACAGTCAGCTCCATAAGCGTTGTATTAAATTCGACCAGACTCAAAAATAAAGATCTGTCGCTTGATGAAAAGGATTATGCCAGAGTCACACCTGAGAGGGCTGAAGAACCAGCCTGATTCCGGGCCCCAAACTCAAACCCCCGAACCCCGAACCCTTCGCCCTTCGGGATCCCTCCGGAAGTTGCTCTAAAGCCCTCCAGGTGTTGATTATAGATAGGGAGTTAAGGACTAATCGCCCCCCGAAATTTTTCAGGGGGCGAATTTTATTTCGCTTAAAAGTTAATTTTAGCTCACCAATTTATCAGTTAAAGGTAAGGAAAATCTAAAACTTATATATAAAACAAGGTATCTACATTTTTTTGAAGAATTTAATAAAAAGGATGAAAATACATCTTTTAATAAATGCTTAGCATATATATCTTTTAACCAAATTATACAGGGAAGTGATTATTGTGAAAAAGAAATATGGGAAAACAGGAATGATTTTGATCTTATTTTTATTGATTATGTTTACAGCTGCAGGATGTGACAATAATAATGGAGAGGAGGTGACTCCTGTGGAGGAAGACGAAGATGTATCTCAGGCAAGTATTATGCAGGAAGATTTAATCTTTGAAAACAGTTTTATGTCAGGAATTGATATGGAGGTTTTTTGGGAATTTGATGAGGATCAGGAAAATTTAAATATGAGACTGGAAAGCCCCAGTGCCGGTTGGGTGGCAGTTGGTTTTGAGCCTTCTCAGCGAATGGCAGATGCTCAAATTATAATTGGGGGCTTTAATGACGAAGAATTAACTGTGGAGGAACATTATGGTACAGGATCCACCAGTCATGAACAGATAGATGAAGTATACATTGACGAATACGCCGGAGAAAGGCAGGATGAATATACCATAATTGAGTTTATTATTCCACTTGGAGAAGACTCTTGTTATGATTTAGCGGCCGGGGAAAAATATGAAGTCATTCTGGCCTATCATAATGAATCCGATAATTTCTTACAGAGACACAGCCAGCGAACCTCTGCGGAAATTGAATTTTAAATAAAAAAAGACTCCGGCTTGAAGGCCTCAAATTTGTTATGAATTATATTCTGGAGGAAAACATATGAAAAACACCGGCAGTGTTTCCGATTGGTTTGAAGTCATTCGGATTTTTGGCCTATCCTGTGGTATTTTGCCTGCTTTTTTGGGCGGTGCTTTTGCCTATGAATTTGGACACTTTAGGTTTTGGCCTTTTTTGATCCTGCTGACAGGGGTTATTCTGGCTTTTATCGCCAGCACTATCATCAATGAATACTATGATGTTAAGCAGGGAATTGATACGGCCGATCAGGACAAGCCCAGCACAGTCCTGGCTGAAGGCAGAATAAAACCGGCACTGGCTCTAAAAGTTAGCCATACTCTCATAATCATTTCCCTGATAGGACTCAGTTTATATGGTTATTACACGGAATTATGGGGTATATTTATTCTGGCCCCTTTAGGTATTGCGGGAGGATATTTTTATACCGCACCCCCATTACAGTTAAAGTTTAGAGGTCTGGGGCTTCCAGCCAATTTTATATTTATAGGTCTGTTAATTCCTCAGGCTATTTATTATGGTCTCAGCGGCGAACTTTATCTCTATGGACTGGGATTGTCTTTGCCCATGAGTATTTTAACAGTTGCTATCCTCTGGATTAATGATATGCGTGATATTGAGGCCGATCAAAATATTATAACTCTGGTGGGCCTGCTGGGATTGCACAAAAGCATTTATATTTATTTCTTTTTCCTTTTTTCCCCTTATTTTCTGGCAGGACTATATTATATGAGGGGTGATTTATCGGCTTTGATTTTTCTGCAGTTAATTACCCTCTTTGTAGCAGTCAAACTGGCTAAAGCAGGCTGGGATGGTGTAAAAAACAATTTGCAGGAGTTATCTCACCTCGATCAAAAAACAGCGGTGCTTATGGTTTCTTTTAATTTGATCTGGATCATAAGTTATCTTACGGCTTAAGAGAGGGGCGATAATTTGAAAAAGGTGAGAGATCATGTTGAAGATAAATATTCTCAGGAGATAAAAAATATTGATGATATAATTAAGAAGGCCACGAGATCTTCCCGGCCCTCAGTAAATGAGGCAATCGAAGATTTGCTTGAAGCGGGGGGCAAAAGAATTAGGCCTTTGCTCCTTATTTCCAGCTGGGAGCTGGGTGAATCTTCTGAAGACAGGGAGAGTATTTTGCCTCTTGGAGCGGCATTAGAAATTCTCCATATGGCTACTCTTGTGCATGATGATATCATTGATAGGGCATATAAGAGGCGAGGAGTACTTACCACCGGCCAGAAATTTGGTTTCGAACGAGCCCTGTTTGTGGGAGATTTTCTTTTGAGCCGAGCCTATAACATGTTTCATAAGCACCTTTCTCCGGAAAAATTTATGCGTCTGGATAAAATATTGCAGGCAACCTGTGAAGGAGAAATTAAAGAGTTTGACTGTCGTCATGATTTAGATACATCATTACTTGATTATCTGCGCCAGATTAGAAGAAAGACAGCTTTACTTTTTGGATTTTCCACCTATATAGGTGGATACGAAGGGGGAATGGAAAAGAAAAATCTAAAATTTATTTATAGATTCGGTATTCAGCTGGGCATGGCTTTTCAAATACAGGATGATCTGCTGGATTTTGTCGGCAATCCCGGGGAGATGGGTAAATCTGTAGGCAGTGACCTGGCAAATGGTGTGTATTCTTTGCCAGTGCAGTTGATTTTACAGGATGATGAATATGGAAAACAGGCCAGGAAAATCATTAAGCAGGAAAGGATTGATAAGAAAAATTTCCAGCGGCTGAAAGATATGATGGTGAATGCAGGTATTATTGCCCGGGTTGAGCAGTGGGTAGAACGTTATTCTGCAAGAGCAGAGAAGGCCGCAGAAAATCTGCCAAAAAATAGCTCTTCAGCCGATCTGCTATTTTTCCTGGAAATCATGCGGGCGAGAAATAGTTAAAAATCATCTGTTTAAGGTGGTCTGATGAGGGCTTTCAATTAATTTGCATTTTCTGAGGTTTTTGGGGTGGAAACAGAAGATTTGGTAAAAAAAGAATGGGTCTCAAACCCATTTCTAAATGAAGTGGGGATGAGTCCCCTTTTTGAATTTTTTTAGGCTTATTATATGGGATAATACTTTCAGGACCATTGAAAAAATCATTCAACTGTGAACTGTGAAAGGAATTCAAAGAGTACTTAGAGGAAGCTCCGGATGAATTTAACGAGGAATTAATGAAGATCAGAGATTAGGATAGATTAAAATTTTAAGCCATTAGAGAAAGAACGTCTTTGACCGAGTTTGAAGATATAATCTTAGAGCGCATATTATAGCTAAAATACTTGACAAGACCTGTCAGATAACCTATAATAAATGCAAATACAAAACCCCTTGGGGGTATGGAGGTGCAAATTAATATGAGCAAAGATAATGATTTGAGAAAAATCACATTTTCGGTAGATGGCATGGCCTGCTCCGCCTGCGCTCAGGCTGTGGAGGAAAGCCTGACTGAACTGGAAGGTGTGCGTGAGGTCAATGTAAATCTGGCCGAGGAAAAAGCTACTGTTGATTATCTGCCCGATACAATTGGGAAAAAAAGCTTCATCAAAGCTGTGGAAGAAGCAGGTTATGAAGTTGATCTGAGCGGGGAGTGAGATGTATCGCAAGGGAGCGGGAGCATCCTAAATAATCAGGGAACTACGGGATCAAGAGTCACCAGATTGAGAGAGAATACTTTAGAGGATATTTTTTGTACTGGATTATCATATGGGAGAGAATATCAGTTTTAGAAAATGTCGCTCCAGACTTTTGCCGATGGGGTAACTTCATATTTTGTGCATTCAGATAAAATTGAAAAGCTCTGGAAATTGAAACATTACTAAAGGAGGATGGGTATGGAATATCTGTACATTATTATGTTTGTATTGCTGATAGTTTCCTTATTCTTCGATAGACAAAAAACCTGGCAGTCAATTAAGCGGGGGAAAAATAAGTTAATCAAAATTTTACCCGGCTACTTGAAATTACTTGTATTATTATCTCTGGTCCTGCTTTTTACTGAAGATTTAATAGTGCAATATCTGGGAGATCAAAATATACTTCTGGGCAGCCTGCTGGGTTTGATCATCGGATCAATCACCATGATGCCGGGCTTTATTGCCTACCCGCTTGCCGGGATCTTGCTGGGAAGAGGGGTTAGTTATATGGTGGTAGCAGCTTTTATTATCTCCCTTAAAATGGTTGGGGTAGTGACCTATCCCCTGGAAAAAGAATACATGGGAATAAAAGGCACCGTTTACCGCAATGCTGCCAGTTTAATCATTGCCGCCATCCTGACATTATTAATCGGCATCTATTATGGGGAGGTAATAGTATAATGAAAAAAGGTAAAAGTGGTGATAATAAACTTGACTATGGAATTTTTCTTGGCTTTGTAATCTTTTTAGCTATATCCTGGCTGGTTCGATTTGACCTGGGAGTCGCAATGGGAGAAAACTTTCTAATCTTTGCTCGAGATATGGTATTGATACTCCCTCCCGCCTTCGTTATTATCGGTCTATTTGAAGTCTGGGTGAATAGGGAAACAATAGAAAAACATTTTGGTTCTGCCTCAAGCGGGTTGCGCTATATTTACGCTATTTTACTGGCTGCAACCACCGTCGGGGGGACATTTGTAGCTTTTCCGGTGGCCAATTCGCTCTATCACAAGGGGGCTGATTACAGCTCAATATTCACCTATATTACTTCAGCTTCTCTGGTAATGATCCCCATGAGTATTATGGAAGCTTCCATAATAGGCCTTGAATTTACCATATTGCGAATAGGATTATCCCTGCCATTAGTAGTTTTAAGCTCCGTCCTATTGAACAAGATTTTTATCAGATTGGATTATAAATTGCCATCCGATGTGTAGTGTAGATAACAAGTAGATAATATACAGTAAGCAGATAACAAGCAGTTAAAATGTTTTGAGGGACTATAATTTTTTACAAAGGGAGGATTAAGAAGATGGCCGATGAAATTGGCAGAATGAAATCAGGTGAGATGATCAGGGTTTGCAGCGATGAGAGCAATAATTATATTATAAAGGTTGCTGGAGAGAAAGAAAATAGCTTTAATACCAGGGAAGAAGCTGTGCAGGAAAGCAAGGTATTAATGTTAAAAAGCTGGCTGCCTGATGCTGATGAAAAACACATCAGAAATATGCTGAATTCCTGTATGGAAATTGATTATAACTTCATGCTTGAGTGGTGTGAAAGGCAGGCTGAAAACCGGCCACAATGCGAATGTGGATGCTGGGGTTATCCCCTCGACACGGGAACTATTTGGACCTGGAGGGGAAATAAATATCGAGGATGTCCGGAGTGCGGAGAGAAAATTGAAGATTAAATAAAGCTGGTTATTTTTTTGGACCCTGGCTATCTTTGGCTTTCTAAACAGGGATTGAAATGTCCAGAGAACATTTTTATGTAAATTTTATTGTTAAGTCAACTTTAAGATCTGGAGGGCTCAATTATTTTGACAGATGTTAAACATTATAATAGAATTTGAATGAAGCATCATTCATGAAGGAGGGAGAAGTCAAATGCTGTCAGAAAAGAAAAATATTATTTTGTCAGCAGCTATTGATGTATTTGCCCGGGAGGGATTTTATAGCACCAATACTTCAAGTATAGCAGATGAAGCCGATGTAGCTGTGGGTACCATTTACAATTACTTTGATAGCAAAGAAGCCATACTTGAAGAGATTTTTGCCAGGGAGCTAGAACAGCGTTTCAAAGTTTTAAAAGAAGTCAGAGAAAATGATGATCTTAGCACCCTGGAGAAACTGAAAAAATTTCTGCAGATACATTTTGAACGGGTCAGAGAAAATCCCAATTTAGGTCAGGTCCTGGTTAGAGAAAGAGAGTTTCCCCGCAAAAAGTCGGAGGCCATAAGGGGATATTTTTACAAAATACCCCGGAAGATTGAAGAAATGCTGAGTGAAGCTCATGATAAAGGAGAACTCAATGTCGAAGATCCGGGGATGGCTGCTTCCATAATATTTGGTTCAATTCAGGGAATAATGGAAAATGCCTTGAGAAATGAGGAGCTTTCAAGTCTGGACAATGCTCCTGAAGCTCTAACTTCTCTGCTGGAAGAGGGAATAATGAAACAAAAATTCATTTCCAGTTAATTTCGTTTATCCCTTCTACTTTCAGCAGGGCGCTATTTATATCTTCAATGCCAACATTATCGGGGAGTTTAAGACTGAGGACAGCCAGAGTATGGCCGGTTATTTTATCCTCATCCATATCTATATTTCTTATCTTCACTTCACAATCATCCATGATAGCGGCTATATCACAGTAAGCGGTTGAGGAACTATCAAGGCGGCAGAAGAGTTTTCTTTCGCCCCTGGCGGAGATTTTTCTTTCCCAGCGATTGAAATAATTTAGGGTTATGAAAACAAGCAGTGTGCCGAAAGCTGCCAGCAGATAAAAACCAATACCAACAGCCAGGCCTACGGCAGAGGTTACCCAGAGACTGGCCGCAGTAGTAAGTCCCCTAATGGAAAAACCCTCACGGAGAATTGTTCCTGCTCCCAGAAAACCCATACCGCTGACTACCTGGGCGGCAATACGTCCGACATCAGGCATCAGTTCGGGATAAAGGTTTCCCATTGAAAAAGAGACTATCATAAATATTGTTGACCCCACCCCCACCAGAATGTGAGTTCTAAATCCAGCCGGTTTATCCAGACGCTCTCTTTCCCAGCCGATCAGACCGGATAAAAATAAAATGATAACAAGCCTCATAATAATGATATATTCTTCTATCATAATTAATTCCTCCAGAATTGTCTATTACTAAACTAGCGGAAGGACTAAAATTTATTTGGTTAACTTATTCTACCACATTTTATAAATTTACTCAACTGAAAAAGATTTTTGGTTCTTTTTCAAAACCGTTGCTGTGAAAAGATGCTATATTTTCTGGATAGTGGAGGAAAATTTCATCGTGAACGGAGCAGCCTTGTAGCTTCCTCAAAAAAGAACTATGAAAGGACACTTAAACAAAATTCGACAACTGATGTGGAGAGTGGAGATTGACCCATATTTTAACTCCAAATAAATTTGACAGACCGGATCCTTTTTGTTATTTTA
>CAZVZM010000059.1:0-12960 GCA_964630835.1 uncultured Halanaerobiaceae bacterium | reverse complement strand
GGTTCAAACTGCTTCACAATAGCTATATCTAGTTACTTTCCGAATTCAGGTTTAAATATTTTTTGGAGAAATTTTTATTGAGAAAGGAAACTCATATCTTCCAGATACAGGCATTATGAAAGCGAATTCAGTTAAAATCCAATGGCTTATGTGGAGAAAAGCAAATAATATTTTTCGCGAACTCTTCAAGCCTCATTTTATCATAAATTACATTAAAATTCATGAATAAAATCGTTTGTTATTGTGAATATATTCAAAAAGTAAGACTTTTATTTTAAGGAAATATTTGATATATTAATTATAGGTGTGAAATAAAGATGAATTTATATAAATTAGGCCCGGAAAAATTTATCATAAATTTTTTTGCAGGTGTGCTCCTCATTCTTTGCTTCACCTTGATATTATTAATGATTGGGGAGCTCACAGTTTCAGCAGAAAAGTTTACAATCATGCATACTAATGACGAGCACTCTCAGTTGATTCCACACACTTCAGTGCTGGATTACCATCCGGATAGAGATGATTCTTCCCGGGGAGGCATCTGTCGTCTGGCTTCCCTCACAGAAGATCTGCGAGAAGAGCGAGAAAATTGGGCAGAGAGAGTTTTTCTGGTTTCGGGAGGAGATTTTATAGGGGGCAGTCCATTTTCCTGGCTGGCCCTTGCAGGAAAGGCTCCTGAACTGGAATTGATGCAAAAATTAAACTATGACTTCATCACTCTGGGAAATCATGAATTTGACTTTGGTCCCGGCGGTCTGGCTGAGTATCTTGAAGCGGCCGGATATCCAGCTGCGCATGATAAAACAGCCATTTTGTCCTCCAATCTGATTTTGCCTGATGGTCATGAACTGGAGGATATGAAAATAAAAAGAGGGGCGGTTCGGGAGGTATCAGATGATTTAAATGTGGGGGTTTTTGGCCTTCTTGGTGAACATGCCGAGCTGGTAAATCCTCGCACCTCGCCAGCAGAATTTGCCTGTAGATCTGATACCGCCAGGGAAATGAGGGATAAACTCGGAGATTTGGGAGCCGAAATCATAGTGGCTGTTACCCACTCGGGCTTGATTGAGGATATTGATCTGGCCCGAAATGTTGAAGGTATTGATATCATAGTAGGAGGACATTCACATTCAGTTCTGGATGTTCCTGTAGAGGTGAATGATACATATATTGTACAGGCCGGGGAGCATCTGGAGTACCTTGGAGTTCTGGATTTTAGATACGACAGAAAAGAGGGTGAACTGATTTTAAAAAATGATAAAATGGATCAGCCCTTTCTCGTTGAAATAGATGATAACATCGAATGCTGTGAAGATATGGCTGCACGGGTAAACAAGATTACCGAACAGCTGCAGGATTATACCGGGGAAATAACGGGAGGAGCTTATGAGGATTTGTTTGCTTCTCCCTTCACAATGGAATTTTCTTTTTCGGGAGATGACAGATTTACCGACAGCCCCTATGGAAATTTTTTCACTGATGCCATGAGACTCGGAGCAGAGGACTTTCTGGGAAAGAGAGTTGATTTTGCTTTCCAATCAAATGGACTGATACGGGGAGGGTTGATACCGGGCAGCATGCCCTGGTCAGATGGAAAGATCAGTTATTACGAACTGGCTGCAGGCTCAAGTCTTTTCAGCGGTGATGATGGCCGGCCGGGTTATCCCCTCGTAAAAGCATATTTAACTGAAGGTGAAATTATCAGGGTGCTGGAAGTGTCCTCCTTCCTCAGTGAATATATGGGGGTGAGGCAGTTTTTTCAGGTTTCCGGTCTGCGCTACCGATATGACAGGCGTCGAACGGCATTTTTCACGCTTCCCGGGGTGGATATTCCCATACCTACCTCCAGGTCGGTTCTTTCGGCTGAGAGGTATCTCGGTGAGGGGATTCAGACCGAACATCCCTGGAGCTATGAAGACTTAGAGCGCGGTGGCGATAATCTTTACAGGGTGGTAACTGACTATTATATACTGGAATATCTCCCGCTGATCAATAGATTTCTGCCCTTCATGTCTGTCAGGCCGCGTGACAGTCAGGGAGAGCCTCTGGACGATATGAGAGACGCGATTGTTTATAAGGAGGATAGCGGAGAGGAGCTCAAAGTCTGGGAGGTTGTTCTGCATTATGCCGGTATGCAGGAGAGCAGACTTGCCATGAATTACAGTTCTGACCAGGGGAGAATAACTCAGGAGCACGTGTTTTCTCCTCTGGCATTTACCTGGCTCATTCCGGTCCTGTTGCTTATTATCCCGGTCATTTACATTGTTTACAGGCTGGGTTTGCCGGCGCTGACAGGGATACTATTCAAAAAATTGAAAAATAATCAATGATTAAGAAGGATAATCTGGCATCTTGTAGAACTAAATAATATAGTAAAAGGGATATAATGGAGTAACTACCTGTAATCTACCTGTAATTTTATCCAGTTTTCAATTACGCAGGGTTAATATTCTGAGCAGCAGCCCTGCATAAGTTTTTCCAATACAATAAGTCCAGTAATTAACAAACCTACAGGGGGGAATCACATGAGCTCAGAAAAGAAGAACATAATGGTAGTATTGCCAACAGCGCGAGAGGAGAAGTATTTAAAGCCCATCGTTAAGGAGAATCCCCGTTACAACATTGAATGGATGTATGACGAAAATTTTGACTACCCCTTTCCAGAAGAGGAGTTTAGTCTGGTAGATTACACGGAAAAATGTTCAGAATTTATTGAAGAAAACGAAGTTGACGGCATTTATTATTCCCATGATCTGGCCAATCTGGTTGCAGGAGTGCTGTGCGACAGACACGATATTTATGGTCCAACTCTGGAATCCATGTTTTTGACAAATCATAAGTATTACTCCCGGGATAATCAGCCCAATGCTCCCTGGTTTGATTATATCGATCTCGATACCGGCGAATGGGGCGAGAAAGAGCCGACATTTCCCTGTTACATTAAGCCCACATCGCTGACCATGACCCTGCATCAGCATCGGATAGACAGTCAGGAGGAGCTGGAAGAAAAGCTCGATGAGTTCAGAGATGATCTGACCGAAAAGATGGCGCTTTATCGAGAATTTTTCGATGAATACGTTGATACAGACAAATATCCCGTGGCTTCAGAAAATATTATGGTTGTTGAAGAGGAGATCACCGATTTTGATCAGTTCTGTGTCGAGGGCTGGATCGGTGAGGACGGTGAGCCTAGAGTGTGGGCGGTTACCGATCACATATATTATCCCGGCAAGGAAAAATCCATCGATGTTTATGCCACTCCCACCAATCTTTCAGATGAAGAGGAAAAGGAGCTCATAGATTACGCTAAAAGAGCTGTGAAGGAACACGGAATAGATGCCGGCTTCTGGAATGTAGAGATATTCCGTGTAAAAAACTGGGAGGGTGATAACCTCACCGCCACCGAAGTTAATGGCAGGGCCGCCTCAGTCTGGTATGATCTCTATTATAACACCTACGATAGTGATCTGGCCAAAGCCATGCTCCATCTCTACGCTGGAGAGCCGGAAAAATGCGATGAGGAAGCGCCGGATTATCACAATTTTGAACGCTCCGGCGGTCAATTCCACGTAATTACCTATGGAGAGGGTAAAGCAGAGGAGCTGCTCGATTTTGATTACATCGAATCCATAGATGAACCGGAAATAGAGGTTTTTTACCCCCGCGGTAGTGTCGTAAAACAGCGGGAGACCACCGGCGTATGGCTGGCCCGATTTGAGCTTTTCGGAGATGATATTGTTGAGCTCTGCAAAAAAGCCGATGAGATGAGGGACAATATGCTGAAAAAGCCTGAACTTTCTCCCACTGCTCCGGACAGGGAGGAGTTTTTCCAGGAATTTTAATTTAGGTATCGATCAGTATTTAGGGGTGTCAGGGCCCTTGCATAAAGGGTTTAAACTATAAATTATAGGGTGTTAATTCGGGGGTGATAGATGGAGTAAGGATAAAATTTAGTCTTCAAATGGTATCTCAGATGGAAAATGGATAAAATGGAATTAATTCTGAAACTGGCTGTAAAATAAGGACATTATATCTGATATCTATTAAAATCATTCTGTGGGGAGGGTAACAAATGGAACAGAAGGATCACATGAAGATGGAAGGCAGGAAATTTGGTAACTTCAAAGATCGCCCTACCTTCTGGATATCTCTGGTAGTAATTGTTACTTTTGTTCTATTCGGAGTAGTATGGCCAGATGCTGCAGAAGAAACATTTAATAATATCTTTGATTTTATGGTGGTTAATTTTGGCTGGTCCTTCATGTTAGCTGCTTCTTTTTTCCTGTTAATGACGATAATTATGTTCTTAACCCCGATCGGCCAGATAAGACTGGGAAGACCCGGTGAAGATCCCGAATATAGTAATTATGCCTGGTTTGGCATGCTGTTCAGCTGTGGTATGGGAATTGGCCTTCTCTTCTGGGGGGTTTCAGAGCCCATATGGCATTATATCTGGCCGCCACATGCGGAAGCCAATACCGCTCAGGCAGCTCATGATGCCATCCGCTATTCATTCTTCCACTGGGGCTTTCATCCCTGGGGCATATATTCTATAGTGGCTGGATCACTGGCCTACTTCTCCTACCGCAAAGGTCTGCCCATGCTGCTCAGTTCAACGCTCTATCCTATACTTGGTGAAGATGGTATATACGGATTCTGGGGTGGACTGGTGAACATAATCGGTGTATTTGCCACCCTCTTTGGCCTGGCCACCTCACTGGGCCTCGGTGCCATGCAGATAGGTGGTGGTCTGGAAACCCTCTTCGGAATACCCAACACCGGATTGCTTCAGGTTGGTATTGTAGCTGCGGTTACGGCGGTTGCTGTTATTTCTACTTACACCGGTATCGACCGCGGAATTAAATACTTAAGTCAACTAAATATTACAATAGCTATTATTCTTTTAATTCTCGTTTTTGTTCTCGGCCCCACTCTATTTATACTGGATATCTTCACACATGGTACAGGTGCTTATTTACAAAATATAATTGGAGATTCTTTACAGATAGACGCCATAGGAACTGGAACAAAGGCCTGGTATGAAGCCTGGTCAATATTTTACTGGGCCTGGTGGATTGCCTGGGCTCCCTTTGTAGGCACCTTTATTGCCCGGGTTTCTCGCGGCCGCACAATACGGCAGTTTGTCCTCGGTGTGCTGCTCGTGCCCACGGCAGTGAGTATGGTCTGGTTTGCAATATTCGGCGGGTCTGCCATCCACTTCGAGCACATTGAGGAGGTTGGTACGATCATTGAAGCGGTGGAGATAGATGAGGCTCTAGGATTTTTCGAGTCACTTGAGCTCTTTCCGGCCTCATCCATACTGATCTTTGCCGCTATGCTCTCGGTGGCCATCTTCTTTGCCACCTCTTCTGACTCGGGAACCTATGTGGCCGGCATGCTGACCTCCGGCGGAGATCCCGATCCTCCACTGCCACTCAGGATTATCTGGGGTGTTCTTGAGGGTTCCATCGCGGCCGTTCTGCTCTTCACCGGTGGTCTGGCTGCACTGCAGACTTCCTCGATCATTGGTGGGTTTCCCTTCATGATCGTCATGTTCTTCATGGTTTACTGTCTCTTTAAGTCTCTCATTGAGGAATTGAGGGAGGGAACTCTGCCCAAGGAAAGAAAGAAAATCTATGACGCCATCGAGGAGCTTCGGGAAGAAAAAGAGGATCTTGAAGATCAACTGGAGGACGTATAAGAAAAATAACGTAGGTTAATAATAAAATAGAAAATTAAGCTTTAAAATAATAGAGAGAAGATAATATAAAGAAGAATAAGAAACCTCCCCTTTTAAAAAGCACAGAGAAAAGGGGAGGTTTTACTTTTTGTGTTTCTTTGCTTACATTTTATGATTCTTTTCCGAAACCGTTGTTGTGGCAGGAAGCTATATATGCTGTAAAACCATAGTTTTTCGTCTCTTTTATAAGAAGGAAAAATTTCATTGTGAGCGAAGCCTCATAGCTTCCATGAATGCTTCATTTCTTTAGTTCGTTTTATACAGAGCTCTTTTTTTCATTGATAAACTCATTTATTCTCCTGACCTGAAGGCAGAAGGCTTCCAGTCTGGCTTCGATAACCTGGGGGAAGGCATTTCCGTCGGATTCTATGGCTAAAAATGGAAGGGAGGAAAATTTATTGAGGACATCTCTTGCCACGCTGTCCGGTTCGGTCAATTGATATTTTTGTTCCTCCAGTCTGTCTTTAACTATTGATTCCGAGACCCGGTGATGCATGCAGCCAAAAGGCCCAATGGCTATTATTCCTTCAACACTGTCTATGAGTTCGGCTATGGCTCCGCCTATGGTTAGTATAGTTTCTCCTGTTAACTTTTTGGACATAACCCCTTCTCCAGCCTCGACAATCTCTCCGATTTCCACGGGATGCTCGGAGCAGAGATCTGAAGTGGCAAAAATACTTCTCACATCATTTTCGATCTTACGCTTATAGAAGTTACTCATTTTATCCTTTATTTTATCGAAGAAAGAGTTTTCCTCATAGTTTTCTGTGTGCTGATTCATATGGTCCACATAGTAAAGCCACTCAATTATAGGAGCAACGGTGGTGACGATACCTCTTTCGGCCAGTTTATCCACCAGATAGCGGCGGGAAAATTCATCATTGCGGACGTACATTTCCCCGGTCAGGGCCACTTTTCTGGCATTTTCGTAAGCTTTCACCAGTTCAATCTGCTTTAATCTTTTAGCTTCCTTTTTTAGGACTCTTTTGAGCCCCCACCAGGAGCGGCTGGAAAGAGCCTGAAAGATATTGTCTCTTGATTTATTAAAGAGTTTTTTTCCCCTCTCCGGGTCGCGAGCCAGGGCGGCTATTGTGCTGTATACATCCTCCATCACATCTGCTACCGCAAGGGCCTGCCAGGCTCTCATTAAAAATTTATGCCCTAGAGCCCGATAACCGGGGCCGCAGTCAAGGCTCAGCAGAGCGACATCCTCCAGCTGCTTATCTCTGATCACCTTTTCCATCATGACAGTATACTGTCCCAGCCGGCATGGTCCCGATGATTCCGCCATAAAATATACCATCACATCATCATTTTCCTTTTTATCTGCATAGTTGAGCATTGTTCCCAGTGTAAGCAGAAAAGGAAGACACTCTTTACCTGTAGCATGGGCTTTGCCTCTTTTTAATTCATCTTCACCGGGGGATTTGCAGGCTACGGCATCAATACCCTTATACTGCATGGCCGACGCTACCGCCCGGGTGGCCAGACCTCCCATGGAAGGTATCATCAATTTCACTCTATCATGGGAGATAGGCAGGATTTCTCCGGAGGAGGTTCTTACCTCTATATTGCCGGAGGAGAGGCTGGCCTGAGCCGCACTGAAGCCTTCAACCCCTTCACTCCTGTCACCTTTATCTTTATCCTCCAGATTTCTATAGCGATCCACCACATCCAGAAAAGCCTCGATCCGTGTATTTACGCCCACATCGGCTGTATGGCTGTCGAGTTCGAGAGTGAGGGAGGGTTTGGTGCCATTTTCCTGGCGGAAGTAGTTGACGAGAAAAGAGTCCGGGCCGCAGCTGAAGTTTGTAATATAGGTGCCGAAAAGCTGCGGATGCCTGCTGACAAATCTGGTTCCTTTCATGATTAGCTGCCCCATGGACCAGTACATTTTATCAAAAATTTCCTCATCCTCAATGGGCAGCATATCGAAGGGGAGCACCAGTTCTCCCTGAGAGGCAAATTTATGGGGGATGCCCATATTGGTTTCTGAGGCAAAAGCATTGTAGGGTCTTCCAAAAATTATAGAGGCCTTTTGTTCGGGGTTTTTATCCAGATGGTCCAGAACAGATTTTCCCATGTCCTTCAATTTATTTTTAAATTGCTGCTGAGCTTCAAGGCCCCGCTCAAAGGCTTTCTCAATCTGTTCGGGGTTGGCTTTAAGTCTTTTTCCCATCTGGATAAACTCATCTTTTACTTCTTCAAAACCGTCTTTGAAATCCAGCACAGGGGAGAGGACATTATCGTCTTCCAATTCGGGCCAGGTGGCGGAAAGATAGTAGGGTTCGCCCTGAGCCATGGGGCAAAGAATACTGTCCTCAGGCCCCTTTTTCACGTGAAGACCCTTAACGTGGGGAAGAAAAATATAATCCCAATCCCTGTTATCCAGGAGATTATGCATATATCCGTGGCTTACCTCCACCGGATAACAGAAAGCTGCCGACTGCTGCTGGATTCCTTCCTCCTCGGGTTCTTCCGGCAGTACAACTTCGTATCCCAGCTCCGCGAAAAAACGGGAATAAAAGGGCAGAAGGCTGTGAATTGTAAGGGAGCGATTGAGCCCGATTTTACCCCGGGTCCGGGAGACTTCTTCAACATCTTCATCGCCGGGCTGTGCAAGAAAATCATCAAAGAGCAGCTTTTCTCGCTTTTTTACCAGATTGAGATTATTAATATCGTGATCGGTTTCATCATCCAGAGTCATATATTTATTGCATATGCCTCCGAATAGATGTCTCTCTCCGGCGACTTCAAGAACGTTTATACTGCACTTTCTATCGCAGCCGCTGCTGCCGCCCTGACAGATAAAAGTATCGAGTTGTTCTACATCTCGCTGGTAAAGTTCCTCCAGATTAAAATCTTTTTCCTCCACCAGCTCCAGTTCAAGCTGGCGCTTTGTCTCCAGGGCGACGCCAAAAGCTCCCATCAGTCCCGGTTCAGGAGGAACTATTATTTCCTTGCCGGTGAGGGCAGCCATGGCCATGGGAACGGCCTGATTGTAGCAAACTCCCCCCTGCATAAAGACTTTATCTCCTACAGGACGGTTGCCCTTAACCCGGTTTGTGTAATTCTGACAGATAGAATAGACCAGGCCTGCGCAGATGTCCTCGATTTCAATGCCCTCCTGGATGGCATTCTTAATATCGCTGCCAATGAATGCCGAGCATTGATCGTTAAAATTGGGAGGGTTGTCGCCTTTGAGGGCAATATCGGCTATATCTTCCATAGCAATATCCAGAGATTCTTCGGCTGATTCCTCCAGAAAGGAGCCGGTGCCGGCGGAGCAGGCTTCGTTCATGGCATAGTTTGTGGGAACGCCGTTAACGAGATATGTGTATTTGGCATCCTGACCGCCAATTTCAAAGATAGTGTCGACACCTTCATCAAAATGAACAGCTCCCGCTGCATGGGCAATTATTTCATTTATCACAGATTCAGTCAGAGCATGAAGGCCGGTGATTCTTCGACCGGACCCGGTAACACCCAGACCGGTGATATCTATATCGCTGTCACCTATCTGTGCATCGAGGCTTTTGTAACACTCCCGGGCAGCATTTACGGGATCTCCGCTTGTGCGCAGATATTCTGAGGCTAAAAGCTTATCATCTTCCTTCCTGATGATTACGGCTTTGGTCGTGGTAGACCCCACATCGAGCCCCAGGATACATTCATCGCCATCTCTGGCTTCATCTCTATCTATACTGTGAAAGATGACATCGTCGGCAGATTCTTTGAGCGGCGGCATATAATCAAATGAATCTCTGCCTTCAACAAATATATTCTCCGGAGATGAAATTTTTTCTCCGTTATCTTCGGCCCAGATGGCGGTTCCAATGGCTTCAAAGTAAAAAGCCTCTTTGGGCACTACCACCCTATCCATTCTCTCTCTGAGATAATTTACCACAACATTATTGCGGGCCATGCCTCCCACCAGCATAACTGATCTGGAGCGGGACTTGTGCACGAGCTCCATTATTTTATCGACCATCATCTGGCAGAGACCAGCTACAATACGTCCCTTGTCCTTACCTTTGTTGAGCGCATGAGTGCAGTCACTTTTGCAAAATACCGAACATCGCCCTGAAACGCGGTAAGGATTTTCGATCCGGGCTATATCGGTGGCCTTATCCAGATCCAGCCCCATGCGTTTTACCTGCTGCAGGAAAAATTCTCCCGTGCCGGAAGCACATTTGCTCCCGGTATAGACATTAATCATTTTGCCATCTTTATTGAGTTCGTAAACCATGAACGTTTCGCCACCGGCGCTAATAATTGCTTCTACATCTTCATATTTATCTCTGACATGCTCATAGGCTAGCTCTGTGGCCTCCGGTTCGGAGAGAGAGGGGGCTTCAACAAGCGATTTAAATTTTCTGCCTGTGACGGCCAGTTTTTTATCAGAAAGATTATTTTCTTTAATTAGCTCGAGGAGAGATTCCTTTACATCGCCTTCATGGGAGCGGACAGGGCGGTTTGTAATCTTCTTTTCTCCATCCCTGTCCTCAAATTCAACAATTTTTATATTTGAGGCTCCCATGCAAATACCTGCGGCAGTCATCTCTATATTTGCCTCCTTTAATGAAATAAATTATTATTTTTACTCCTATATTATGTTATAATAGAAAATAGAACAGATTGCAAGTGAACTCAATACATAGGGGGTTTTTTCTGCTGTGCATTACTATTTAATTTTTATTTTTGTCGGCTATATTTTGGGCAGTTTTCCCTCAGCTCTGATTTTTGCGAGGCGTGCTGGCATTCCTGATATTCGCGAGGTGGAAAGCGGAACCATGGGCACATATAATGTGCTCAGAAATGCCGGCAAAAAAGCAGCGGGCTTTACTGTGTTTTTTGACCTGTTGAAAGGAACGGCGGCTGTTATTATCAGCAGACAGCTGGCGGAATATTTTGCTGCAACCGGCTTCACTCCCGCTGTGATTGCCGGTCTTCTGGGCGCATATGGTGCCGTATTGGGGCATATGTTTCCCATCTTTGCCGGATTTAGAGGCGGAAAAAGCCTTGCTGTATACTGCGGCAGTATGGCCTTTTTGTCAGTGCCGGTGCTGGCTTTAAATGTAATTGGCTGGCTTATTTCTTTTAAAGTTATCGGCAAAATAGCTGTAAGCTCTTTGCTGGCCTTTACAATTTTGCCGCCTCTGACAGTCCTGGCAGTGGCGGGTTTAACTCCACTATTCTGGTATCTGCTGGTGGCCGGAATTACAATTGGGCTCAGACACTACTCCGACTTAAAAGATGAAATCAAAAATACTGGAACTTAAAATCATGTATGATTGGCTTCATATCCAAAAACATTGCCGTGAGAAGTTGGTATATTTTCTGGAATACTGTAGCTGCTTAAATCTTTTTTGGAAGCCATTAGGTCGCCTCTTAAAATTATAAAATCCCGCCCGGAAGAATACTGCGGGCAGGAATAAAAAGAGGACAGAAAAATCAAAAGATGAAAAATGGGTTCTCTGGAGTTAATATAATAGAATATAAAATTTATATGTCGTTCCTATATTCGACAGGTTTTATCAAAATTTCGAGTTATATCTTAGTAACAGTTAATGATATCGTAATAACTGTATATGGGTATTACATCGATATAGGTCGATATAGAGTATCATAATTATTCAAAACAATCAGGTTTACTTCACTCCAGATAATCTTTTATTTCTCTGCTGCGGGTGGGGTGGCGCAGTTTCCTCAGGGCTTTAGCTTCTATCTGCCTTATTCGCTCTCTGGTGACTCCAAATTCTTTGCCTACTTCTTCCAGAGTGCGTGAGCGCCCATCCTCAATTCCAAATCGCAGTTCCAGTATTCTCTTTTCCCGATCGGTAAGTGTATCGAGGACTTCATCCAGCTTATCCTGAAGCAGAGAATAGGAGGCGGCGTCATCGGGAGTTAAAGCATCATCATTTTCAATGAAATCTCCCAGATAGCTATCCTCTTCCTCACCGATAGGAGCATCCAGGGAAATGGGCTGCTGATCCTGAGATATTTTTCTGATTTCTCTAATCTTATCCACGGACATATCCATTTCCTCAGCAATTTCTTCATCGGTGGGTTCGCGATCCTTCTCCTTTTCAAGCTGTCTGTAGATTCGCTTCATCTTATTAATTGTTTCCACCATATGGACCGGAATTCGAATGGTGCGGCTCTGATCGGCCAGGGCCCGAGTTATGGCCTGGCGTATCCACCAGGTAGCGTAGGTGCTAAATTTATATCCTTTGCGATAATCAAATTTTTCCACCGCCCGCATAAGTCCTTTGTTGCCTTCCTGAATTAAATCAAGGAATGACATGCCCTGTCCCACATATTTTTTTGCAATACTGACAACCAGGCGCAGATTGGCCTCGATAAGATGGCGCTTTGCTTCCTCGTCGCCTTCTTCAATACGCTTGGCCAGCTCTACTTCCTCCTCGGCATCCAGAAGATCGACTTTACCGATTTCCTTTAAATACATTCTTACCGGATCATCCATCCCCGCTCCAGAGGGAACTTCAAAATCAATTTCATCGTCTTCGTCGGTTTCCCCATTATTTTCTGAGGATATCTCATTTATATCCTCAAAGGCTACTACCTCGTCATTTTCATCAACTACATCTATTTCCATATCGTTAAAAACGTCCTGAACTTTCTCCATCTGTTCTGAGCTGAGATCTATATCTTTAAGTTTTTGCTTTATTTTTTGCTGAGAAATTTCGCCATCTTTCTGGCCGGTTTCCAGAAGTTCTTCAACCTGATTTTTTAATTCAGGTTCAATATCTTTTTTAACCATATTATCCCTCCTAAACATAATGTATCAAATAGAAAAACGGGCAAACCCTCAGAATAATTCTGCCCGGAAAATTTCAGAGATAAAATTACATCAGGAAACTGTCTGTGACGATTTAAGAGTTAAATGAAAATCTCATGAAGCCCTTATAAATTTAAATTCTTTAGAATTAATTGTTCGTTCTGTCGTTTTCGGGTGTCAACATATTATATTCAAGACAGCGGAAAAGTTTCCTCCTTATGCGGCAAAGAAATTTTTGCCCTGAACTGCAAAATTCCCGCCCTGGAAAGCGGGAATTTTGCCGAAGATGGTTTATAATTCATAATCCCGTAAGGGAATATTTATTTTTCCAGATAATCCTTTAGTTCTCTTGTGCGGCTGGGGTGTCTGAGCTTGCGCAGAGCTTTAACCTGTATTTGACGAATTCTTTCTCTGGTTA
>CAZVZM010000058.1:0-13384 GCA_964630835.1 uncultured Halanaerobiaceae bacterium | reverse complement strand
TGAATTTTTTCATAGGGAAGCTCCGACAGCTCTCGTTTGGACTTCTCCTCTTCAGGCCAGCCCACCGCGAGCAGACAATCAACCCGAAGTACGGGAGGTAGATCCAGCACTTCTCGCACATATTTTTCCGAGCTGCCTCCATCCTCCCTCTGACGCCGCCTGATCTGCACCCAGCAGGATCCAAGTCCGAGTTCAGCTGCCATATTATGCATATTGGTAGCAGCAATGGCGCAATCCTCAATCCATACATCGCTTTCTCCCGGATCTGCTGCAACTACGATTGCCGCATCAGCGCCGCTGACAAATTCTGCTCCTCCTGATTTTGCCCGCGAAAGCTTCTCCAGCAATTCCTCCTTATCCACAAGGATAAACTCCCAGGCGCGGCTATTTTTGGAGGTGGGAGATAATAATGCCGCCTGTAGGATGGCCTGAATTTTTTCCCCCGGCACCTCTTTTCCGGTATAATTTCTTATGCTCCTTCTTTTTTGAAGCAGATTCAGCATTTTTATCGCCTCCTAAAATTGAGAAAAATAAGGCCCCTCCTGCGATTGATTGTTAAATCTTTGTGTCGATTTTAGTCTGTCCAATTATACCGGGAGACATAAAGTTTCATTCACAATGAATTTTTTGGAATAACCAAATATAAAAGCTTACATTCGAACAGATAAACAGATAAAAGGATATTTTCTTCTCATATATAAGTAATAAAATAGCCCCGTCAGGGGAAATAACCGTACCGTAAAGATAAGGAAAGGAATAATATCATGGATTTTACTCTTCTTCCTATTATCCCTCTGGCAATCTTAGGACTCAACCTCATATTTATCATCATTTTAATATTCTTTGAACGTCGCGATCCCACCTCAACCTGGGCCTGGGTTCTTATTCTTGCTCTGCTGCCTCTGGTGGGATTTCTCCTCTACATATTCTTCGGTCTATCACCCCGGAAGCGCAGATATTTTCAAAAGAAGCAGAAGCATGACCGTGATAACATGATTACTCTCTCGGGAAGAACATTTTTTACCCCCCGGGATAACGAACCTGAGAATGAAACTTTTGAAAAGAATATTATAAAGCTGGGGTTAAAAAGCCGCATTCCCTCCCTGGTTGGATCCAATAAGGTCAAAATATATACACATGGAATTGACAAATTTGCCGACCTTTTTAAAGACCTCCGCCAGGCTGAAGACTTTATTCACATTAATTATTATATGATAAAGGAAGACTGGCTGGGCAGGGAGCTTTTCAACATTTTGACTCACAAAGCCCGGGAAGACGTGGAAGTCAGGCTCCTTTATGATCGCATGGGCTGCCGAAATCTGCCGGATTATCTTTTTAATGATCTGAGGGAGGCGGGCGGAGAAGCTGTTCAATTTGCCCCTTTTCTCATAGACCTCAACTATCGCGACCACCGAAAAAACGTGATCATTGACGGACAGAGGGGATACATTGGCGGCATCAATATTGGCACCGAATATATAGGCGAATCTGAACGATTTGATGACTGGCGCGATACGCACCTCAGGATAATCGGAGAGAGTGTGGACAGCCTGCAGCATCGATTTCTCCTCGACTGGAGCTTTGCCTGCAGCAAAAATCTGCTGGAAAACGACAGATACTTTCCCGAAAAAAAAGAAACGGGTGATGCAAGGGTGCAGATTATCAGCAGCGGACCGGACTCCAGATCGGAGGAAATAAAAACTATGTTTCTGCGCATGATCTACGGAGCTACCGAATCTATCTACATACAGACGCCCTATTTTATACCGGATGAGTCCACTCTGGAAGCCCTAAAGGTGGCCGCAGAAACGGGAGTTGATGTTAGAATTATGGTTCCTAACCGCCCCGATCATCCCTTTGTCTATGCAGCCAATAACTCTTTCGTGGGAGAAATGCTGGATGCAGGCGCCCGCTGCTTTCGCTACGAAGCCGGATTTTTGCACAGCAAAATGATGGTGGTCGATAAAAAAGTTGGCACGGTTGGAACGGCAAACATGGATATGAGAAGTTTTCGTCTTAACTTTGAGATTAATGCTTTTGTTTATGATAGAGAGGTGGCGGAAGAGCTCTCAGAAATCTTTCATAGAGATCAGGAAAAATCACTGGAGGTAACTCCTGAAATATACGCAGGCCGGGGATGGAATATGAAATTTAAAGAATCTCTTTACCGGCTCATTTCACCTGTGCTGTAAAATTGCTATACCATGCAAAAGGTCGATATCGACGAATATAAAATTTTGCCTTGATTGCCTTTAGTTAGGAGTGCCCGAAATGCCATCAAACTGGCGCTCCCCGGGATCCCCATCCAGCTCAACCACCATCCTTACGGGAAGTGCCACAATCATTTCCCCCGGTCTTTCGATCCATCCCATGTCAACATGAATAGGGAGGGGGACTACATCCTTTTCCAGCCTCTGAAGACGCACTCTATTACCATCGTGCTCCAGACGGGCTACATATTCTTCCCCCTCCCAGGTGAAGGTAATTTTTTGAATTCCGGATTCCTTATGTGGATGGTCCTGCCGCAGGATCTCTTCACCGGCCTGCTCTACCACAAGTTCAACTTCATCGTAATCCGGTGTATAAACAAAAGGGAAAATGATGCCGGCCAGAGAAGCAATCATAATTACTGAGACCAATATTTTGTCCCCTCGTGTCATTTTTTGCAACAGTTTTTTTAAAACTCTCATTTTACACACCCTTCCCGGCTGCCACATTTTCCCTTATTAACTCTGTATAAATTAAAGCACCAGCTTCACTGCCAAGGAATATTAATGGGATATTTATTCAAAAAGGAGCTCTGACGCATTAAAAATCTCAACCTGATTATATTTGCAATCTAACTGCAATGGATGTATTCATGAAAGGAGCAGAAAAAACAGCAAAAACTTCTCCGAACGGATCACTCCAGGCCAAGAGCGTCTTCAAGCTCCTCTCTCACTTCTTCCCACTGCTGTTGAAATTTTTCCTCCATCTGTTCTCTGGTACGGGCGATCCTTCTTCTTGTATCCTCGTCCAGATGCTGAACAACCTGCATGGGATTGCCGCTGGCATTCATCTGACCGCTCTGCTGTTGCTGCTGCATATGCTTTCTCAGCATATTCTCCAGCTTATCTCTCAAACGCTCCTGCTCTGTATTGTATTGATCCACCACCCTGGAAACATTGTCCATAACTCTTTCCACCACGGATACCCGGGAATTTTCCTTTAAATCCTCCAGAGCTAAAAGTCCCTGCTTTCTCTTTTCAATTTCACTGTCGCTGGAATTTAATCCCAGGGAATCAATTATCATTTTCTGGGCGGTCTTAAGATCTTTCTCATTATATTCCTCAAATTTTTGCCAGAGGTCCTCTGAAGCAATTTCTTCCCGGAAAAATTTACCCAGGATTGGTTTGATTTCCTCACGCCTCTCATAGCTAATGCTGTCTTCGGTGTCATCTATCATTTCCTCTGCTCTCTCCATCGCTTTCTCGTATGCGCTCTTAATCCTGTCGCTATCCTGATTTACATTCATGGGTTTAGCCTCCTCAAATTCAGTTTTTTGGTAATTCCTGAGTTCAAGCCGATAAATTCTACAGGCTAAAGCTGAATTTCAGTAATATTGCTGAAAGCCATCCATTATGCTGCGTTCACAATAAAATTTTCCTCTATCCATTTTTAAAATACACCCCTATTCCCACAGATATTTTATCAAATTTATACCCGGGTTAACAAGCTGCCATAAATTTTTTCCATTTTACTTTTTCCATTTTACAGCGGTTAGGATAAAGTTGTATAATTAAACTGCAATTGAAATTCATAACTATCAATAGAGGAGAAAAAAATATGAGTAAAATGCTGCTTGAAAATATTTCTGTGGTTGGCCCCAAAAAAATAAGGCCGGAAAACACCATTCTTATAGAAGATGATATTATTAGTGCTGTTTTCAGGAAAAGCAGAAAAAAAATTCAGGCAGTCCAATCTGAGCAAGAAGCCTCAGATGTGAAACTCGAAGATGTTGAAAAACGGTTTTCATTACCGGACGGATATTACGCTGCGCCCGGTTTTATCGACATACACACACACGGGGCTGCCGGTCGGGATATTACTGACGGCAAAAAAGAAGCCTGGAAAAAAATTTCTCGGTTTAAGCTCTCCTGCGGCACCACCAGCTATCTCGCCACGATTGTCAGCAGTCCCCCTGAAAAGACGAAAAATTTATGCCGAAGATTAACAGATTATATCTCTTCAGGAGAGGACCCGGTTATGCTGGGTGTTCATATGGAAGGTCCCTTTCTCAACCCCGAAAAGAAAGGTGCCCAAAATGAAAAACATCTCAGAGAACCTGATCTGACTGAGGTAAAAAACTGGCATGAAATTTTGGGCTCATATTTGCAAATTATTTCTCTGGCTCCCGAGCTGGAGGGCAGCAGGGAAATAATCGGCTATGCTGGACAAAATAATATTGTAACAGGAGCCGCTCACACAGTGGCAAATTACGAGCAAACTCGAAGTGCATTTGAAGCCGGTCTGGAGCTGGGAGTGCATTTTTTAAATGGGATGAAGGCATTTCATCACAGAGATCCCGGAGTAATTGGAGCGTTTTTGGAGGAAAAGGATATGCCTGTGGAAATAATAGCTGACGGTATCCACCTGCATCCGGCCACAATTAGAATGCTGATTAACAACAGAGATCCCTACAGCATCATTGCAGTAACCGATGCGATGCGGGCTGCTGGATGCGAGGAAGGAACATACGAACTGGGAGGGCAAAGTGTATATATTGAAGATGGGGAAGCCCGCCTGGAAAATGGTAGCCTGGCAGGCAGCACGCTCACCATGGAAAAAACCCTTAAAAATCTCATTTCCATCGCCGGGCTCGATATATCCAGCGCCTGCCGCCTGCTCAGCAAAAATCCTGCCGATCTTTTAGGGCTCGGTGATCGCGGCGAAATAGCCGCGGGAAAAAAAGCGGATATAGTTATACTGGACGAGGAGTTAAATGTTGAAATGACAGTAAAAGAGGGGAAAGTTGTGGATGGTAATTCTAATCCAGCTTATTAACTCATTTCCTTATCCACCTTTTCATCTCTGCCCTAAAGATGCACCTAAAGATGCAGGCCATTTTATCTAAAATCACCAAAGAAAAATCCATCTAAAACTACTGTATTAGGTGAAGAGGTTCACCTTGATCTCACCTGGCCATCTCCTCATCTCTATCCTTAGCGGATGCTGGAGTGGAGGAGTTACTGCGTTCTGTTCGATTAAGAGAAATCACCACAAGAAGTGTCACCCCCATTACTACTGTAATGGCAAGATAGGTAGGGGTAAATCCGAGCCACTCAGCCATATTTACACCAAAGACCGGTCCCAGCATACCACCCATGTCTCCAAATATCTGATAGATGCCCAGCGTTCTTCCTCTTAATTCCGGCCGGGAAACATCTCCCAGCAGCGTTAACAGAGGGCTGCTCATAATGCCGGAACAGGTTCCGAGTAAAAGGAGCCCAACAATTATCATGACCATTGAGGGGTAAATGGCCCAGAAAAAGAAAGCCATCCCCCCCAGAATTGCTCCTGCAATACTGTACCTGGTGCGTGTGGGGGAACGGTCAATATATCGCCCCAGTATGAGGGTGGATAGACCCTTGGTAAACATCATTACTCCCATCAAAAATCCGCTCATTCCCTCTGCTCCCAGACCAAAAATATTGATCCCATGGTGTTCTACATAGAGGGCAGTGGTGGCCAAAAATACCCCCTGAACGGAAAACCATTCCATCATGTTTACCAGAGATATCCTGAATACTCTGCTGTCTGTCAGGGCCAGTTTAATGGCTTTTAAGGGGTTTACAGCTGCAGTCCGGGGAGAAGCCTCAATCTCTTTCGGAATAAGCTTATAAGCAATCAGGGTAAATATAAATAGTGATGCTGCTGAGAAGAGAAAGGCAGCATCATAGCCAAAGTAGTCAGAAATTAACCCTCCCAAAAAAAGCCCGGTTGGCAAACCAAAGAGTCCTGCTGTGCGGATGTAGGCGGTTCTGCTTCCTCTGTTGCTTTTATCGGTCAGATGAAACATCATGGCATATACGGTTATAAAGCCAAAAGCCGAACCTATACCATACAAAAACCGAAATACAAAGAAAAGATGCCCGGGAAAAATGGGACTATGTATTGAGAGCACAAATCCCGCTACAGAGAGGGCTTTGAGAAAAAGACCAATAATTAGAGGTCCCCTGCAGCCGTAGCGATCGACCATTTCCCCAACACCGGCGTTGAATATAACCCGGGATATTCTATTGCTGGATATTATCATGCTGATGAAGAAGGGTGAAACCCCAATTACAGGGCCCAGCAGAGGCAAAATAGGAAATGCCACCCCGCTTCCAAGCCCGTTCAAAAAAATAATTATCCCCAGCAGAAGGAGCACACGGTCAGCCTGCTGGCGGGAAAGTTTTGATTTGGAGTTTCTATCTGTTTCCACAAAAATATCCTCCTTTAAATTGGGTTCGTTCTATATTGATATTCAGAAAAAACCAAATTATAATCTGTTATAAATTTTAACGGTATAGTCAAGTTTATAATCCATATATTTTACATCTCCCTTTTATTATTATAAGGGATATATTTAAAAAAATTAAGTTATATCTCAAATTAATTAAAATCTCTTTGTGCTCTTTAAAACTTTATTCCGGCAAAGTTGCTTTATCCGGTGAATGTATGATAGCATAAGCCTGAAGGCACAGTTAAGCGGAGTTTTTATATTTACTTCGTTTTTTTTGGGGGCGTCCGGGAAATAGGTGTGTCGGAATTAGCGTATAATCTATACTGAAAAGATATTAAAGCTTCATTCGCAGCGAAATTTTCCCTGTGCTGGGTGTGTGATTTGTTATGATATGCAGGCTTTGCGGAAGCAAAAAAACAGTCCACCTTGAGGATATAGCCCTGGAAAAAAATAATTATTTCCACTGCAATATCTGTGACCTTATCTTTCTGCCCGCAGAAGAAAAGCCGGCCCCCTCCAGGGAAAGAAAGAGATATCTGCGTCACGATAATACTTTTGCCTGCAGGGGATATGTGGAGAGATTTGAAAGTTTTATCGAAGATTTTATTTCTCCTTATTTGAGCGAGATAGAAAAAACTTTAGATTTTGGCTGCGGCCCGGGACCTGTTCTGGCATCTCTGCTGAAAGAAAAAGGACTTAACGTAAATATATATGATCCTTACTTTTTTCCTGATGAGGGCTATCGCAGTGAATATTACGATCTGATTACTTGCACCGAAGTGCTGGAGCATCTGAAGCAGCCCCTCCGCGAGCTCAATCACATGATCTCCCTGTTGAACCCGGAAGGATATCTGGCTGCAATGACTTCTCTGCATCCCGGACCTGAAAAGTTTTCTGAATGGAATTATCGCCTGGATGATACTCATATTACTTTTTTCAGTCAGAAAACAATCCACTGGCTTATAGATAATATTTCGCTCGTGCAAATTAAAAGCAATGAAAAAAATCAATTTCTTTTTCGCAAAAAATAAAACAGCCCTCATTTTGCAGGAAAGTGACAGCCGTATAAATTTCTGGCAAACAACAGGAGTTCTGACTTCCTATCATCTGGATCGAATGGACCAAAACTTTATTTATTTCACTGAATTTCACCTGGATACTACATCATTTTTGTCCGGCCATCAGCAACAATCAGCAATTTTCTCAGGGGAGGAATAATGATGCGATCAGAAAGCAAAATCAAAGCGTGGCAGTTTTCCACCAAAAAAGTCGTAGTGGCAGGCATGCTGGGTGCAATATCAATAGTTCTGGGAGCAACAGGGCTGGGATTTATACCCGTCCCCACGCCCGCCGCTCATGCAACTATTATGCATGTACCCGCTATACTTGGAGGTGTGATACAGGGCCCCTTAGTTGGCCTCCTGATAGGCCTTATATTTGGAGTTTTCAGCTTCACCAGAGCCACCACTCCTTTCTTTGCCGATCCAACCATAGCGATAATACCCCGTCTCCTAATTGGAGTGGCAGCTTATTATGTATATGTGATGCTGCGAAGGAAAAATGAAAATGCAGGCCTTATGGCAGCAGGTGCTGCAGGAACTCTGGTCAACACTGTGGGGGTTCTGGGGCTTACTGTTTTGAGAGGCTATCTGCCTGCAGAAGCAGCTCTCTTCACCGGGGTGGTTCAGGGCATCCCCGAAATGATTATCGCTGCGCTTCTTACAAGCCTGATTGCCAGAAGCGTGATGAAGGTCAGAGGAAACTGATAGAAAACGAATACTCCTGAGCCGGGGGCATAATTTTTGGGCCATGGACCTGAAGCAGGATGCGAAAAATTTCGAGTATCGCTTCGCTTTATGTCTTCCAGCGTATTCCCTCAGGTGCTGCAGAAGCCTGGATTTTTTCATTGCTGGCCAGGTGCTTCAAAAAAGCCAGCAATGCGGTGCGGTTGAGGTAATAAGACTGCACCTCATCGACACCGGCCGAATTTCGGTGGAAAATCTGCTCAAGTATTTGGGCTGTGGTGGGATTATTCTCGGCTCTTTCGAGGACAAAATCAATTATGTTCTCCACTGCGGTCCGGTTTCTCTCTATCACAGAAGATACATTTTGGGCATGATTTCCATGAGCGGGAAGATAATGCTCAAAATCTTCCTCTCTTAAATATGAAAGACTTTCCAGGAACTCCTCTACATCGGTTAGAAAAGGAAGCGGGTGTTTATTCACCACCCTCTCCGAAAAAAAGCTATCGCCAGAAAATATTATCCCCCGGCAGTGAACCCCAATATGTCCGGGAGAATGGCCGGTAAGAGCCACAAATTCAAGCTCTACGCCCTCTATCTCCACCTCCTTGATCTCATTAACCTCAACAGTCCTATCGACCCGGGATTCTTTTGCCTGCAAAAATTTATTTTCAAGCTCGGGCAGGGGGGCTGCCCCCGAGTAGAGATAAAATGGTTCCAGCCAGGGATTTTCTATAAAAACTGCCTCCCGGGCGGAGGCATATACCTTTAATCCAGTTTTTTGCTGCAAATAGTTGTTGCCGCCGCAGTGATCTGCATGGCCATGTGTATTTATCAAGGCCAGAGGATAGAACCCCTCTCTTCTCAAATCATTCATAATTTTTTTCGCCCTTCTCTTTTCCAGGCCACTGTCAATCAAAATTGCTCCTCCCCCGCCTGTTTTGATAACTCCAGTATTGACAGCACCCGGAATAAAACCCACGCCATCTTTTATCTCTTGAAATCCCAAATAATTTCGCCTCCTTTCTCCCTCCGTGTTATTCTTATTTCTGTTTATTTTTGATCGTTAAATTTTGTTTCAAATCCCAGGACTCTATTGACCGGCAGCGTAAATACAATGCCGGTATCAGGCCTGTCCATTCCTCCTACCGTTTCGTTAATTATATTTACTGCCTTTTCTATCATTTTCTCATCCTCTAAAACTGTAAAGATAACATTGCTGTGCTTAGAGGCACCCTCACCACCGGTGAGATCGCTAAATCTGGAAAAAATCGATGTATGATCGGCAATCATATGGCCCATCCCCCGACTATCTATAACCGTGGCGCCGGGAATGTCGTTCTCATACAGTCGGTCCAGAATGGGATTGACATCATCGGGATTTTCAATCACAGCAACCACCAGCTCCATTTTCATCCCCTCCCTCTCCCTGCTCTTTTATGGATCTTTTGAAGCTATCATTCGTCCAAAATCATTGATCAATCTAAATTTTTTCATCCAGCCAGATTATTGATTCTGCCAGCATCTCCGTGGTAAAGTGATGATTTAAATTTTCATAAGTATTGAGCTCAACTTCTCTCTCTCCGTTGTTACTCTGAGATTGAACTCTTTTCAGGAACTGCCTTTGAGCTGCCAGGGGAACAGAACTATCCTCTTCTCCATGCAGCATAAGCAGAGATTTTTCCTGCAAAAAAGAGATATTGTAGTATGGATCAAAATCTCTGATATCAATTTCCCTTTCTCCATCCACCTGCAGTGATTGATCTTCCTTTTTACTTTTTGCCATTTTTTCCGATTTTTCAGCAAGGATCTCTGCAGACACAAGCCATGCACAGGCTCCATTGATCACCACACCCGTGCTGACTCTATCCTGGCCGGCAAGAATTCCCGAGGCAATAAATCCTCCCATTGAATGGCCGGATGCAGCAATTGAAACATCAGACCCCAGCTTATCTTCCAGATAATCGAGAATGAATACGCTCTCTTTAACCGCACCGATAACAACGGGAAAAAAGTGCTTTATCAGCTCTTCTTCTTCATCATACTCAAGTTTTCCTCTCTCTCCGTGATTGGGAGCATCTGGAACTATTATTCTGTAACCGAAGCTGGCCATTGTCCCGGCCCTAAAGAGCTGATTTTCTTTGCACGAGGACCAGCCATGATAAAAAATCACTGCCCCTCTTTCCTCGCCCGGCGGAATCAGCTCTACAGCGGGAATTTCTCCAATTTTTTTATGCTTTTTTTTAACCCGGGGGTTTACTATGTTAGCTGCCAAAATTAAAACCTCCCATATTTTAATTTATGGTTCTGCACCAAAATCGTTGCTGAAAAAATGCTGCATATCCTGGAAAGCCATAGTTTACAAACTCTCTTTAATGAAGGCCATGAAACTTCGTTCACAAGAAATTTTTCCTCTGCTTAAGTTTGGTTTTCGACCCGGTTGAGGCTATTAATCTCTGTTCATATAAATTTTTAGCACCAACACGCTATCACAATTTACACTGCTGCTAATTCATGATAAAATTCACATTGCAGGGATATGATTAATATAAGATATTATTTTAAAAGGGGGAATCTATTTATGAGCAAAGTTTTGGTTTTATATTACAGCAGGACAGGCAATACTAAGGCCATGGCGGAAGAAGTCTCTGCCGGTGCCAGGGAAAAATTGCCCGAGGACGAGGTAACACTTGCCTCCGTAGAAAAATTTAATCCAAAAGATTTGGCCGATTATGAAGCGATTATTCTGGGCTCTCCCACCTATTATGGCATAGCTGCAGCAGAAATGAAAGAATTTTTGGATGAAAGCATCACAATTCACGGTGACCTGGCCGGAAAAATTGGCGCCGCTTTCTCTTCCTGCGGTATTGAAGGAGGCGGATCGGAAACCACCTGCCTGAGCCTCATAAAAGCAATGCTGGTACACGGCATGTGCGTAAGGGGATTTCATGACATAGGTCATTATGGTCCCGTCAGCACCGGCGAACCCGGCGAAAGAGCCAGATCGGAATGCCATAGCATGGGACAAACAGTAGCAGAAATGGTAAAATAAATTCAAAAACTGACATTATTCAAATGTTCCCTTCACCAAAAATTCCTCTTCTCTCATCAAAATTTCCCCCCGGGCGGTGACGCCTGTAATGGACAGCGAATCCTCGTCCACGAGGACTATATCGGCGTCATTGCCCGGTTTTAAAGCTCCTTTGTTTTCTTCAAGACCCAGGATGCGGGCGGGGTTTATTGTAATGAGGGAAAGCACTCTGGAAAGATCAAAATTTCCTCTTTTTACAGCCCTCTTTATTTGCTCATACAGAGAAGTAATTTGACCAACCTCAAACCCCACAGGATTGCCTTCATCATCGAAAGAGGGCAGGCTCCCCTGACCATCTGAGCTAAAGGTAATTCTGGAGAAGTCCAGCCCTGCATCAGCGAGTTTTAAAAGCAGATCCGCCCCATCTCCGCCACCGGGAGAACTCAAAGAACCGGAAGTGGTAAAATCAAGCCATCCTCCCTGTTCAGCAAACTTGATTCCCTCCTTTAATACCTCCTGACTGCGGTTAACATGAGTGGGCAAGAACTGACTGATGGGTATTTCTCCGCTGTCGACTGCCCTCCTGAGAAATTTAAAACCTCCTCTGCCGCTGCCCATGTGAATATTTACAACTCCGCTTTTTCCTGCCAGCATTCCGCCGCGCCGGGACTGAGAAGCAGCCCTCTTAAACCGGTCCAGGGTGGGATGGGATGAACGATGGTCGGCAATTGCCACTTCCCCCAGCCCTATGATTTCATTAATAAAGATAATATCATCATCTATGGCCCCTGTTAGAGTTCTCACCGGAAACTGATAGGAGCCGGTGTATATATAAGAGGTCAGCCCCTCCTCCTTCAGGGCGCGCGCCCGGGCCAGGAGATCTGCTAATGACCTGGTTGTGGCGTCGGTGCCAAGGCATCCCACCAATGTGGTAACTCCTCCGGCAACAGCCTGACTTAACTTCAAAGGCGGTGTTCTGCTGTGAAAACCATCCTCCCCGCCTCCGCCGGCAAGATGAACATGGCTGTCTATAAATCCGGGCAAGACCAGCTTCCCCTCCGCATCAATTCTCTGTATATTTTTTTTGGAAGATAGCTGAATATTTAAGTCAGGGGCTCTATCGACAATTTTACCTCCGGCCAGCAAAAGATCATCTCTGCTGCTGAAATTGTCCTCTTTAGCACCTTCAGGATCCACTATTTCCCCATTCTTCAGATGAATTAACCCTTCATCGCTCATAATTTTTATCCCCCAGAATGAGATTTTCCTCTGCTTTAGTTTGGTTTTGGGCTATGGACCTGACTCAGGCTTCGAAAAATTTCTTAAATAATATCAGGATTTTAAAGCCTGTAAAATCACTTCTCCCTGAGTGGGATGAGCCAGAGGCAGATGCTTAAACTCTGATATCGGTATATTGTTTCTAATTGCAAGAGTGGCCAAACCGTGCAGGTCCTCTATATCATGGCCTGTGAAATGAGCTCCGAGGAGGGTATTATTTTTCCTGTTAACTATCAATTTGCAAAAACCATCAAAGCTGCCCCGGGAGAGTGCGCGATAATTTTTGCTAAAATCGAACCTCTTAACAGTATACTTCTCTGAGTCATCATCAATATCATCCTCTCGAAGACCCACTCCAGACACCTGAGGAGACGAGAAAAATACGTAAGGGGTATTGAGATAATCAAGCTCCACATCCTCTCCCATGATTGAGTGTGCGGAAGCTTTCCCCTCCATAATGGCAGCATTGGCTGAAGCCATCCCACCTATAACGTCCCCTGCTGCCAAAATAGCCGGCTCAGAAGTCCGCATATTTTCATCGACTTCAATAAATCCTTCCTTTCCCGTGCTCAAATTTATGCGGGAGCTCACTTCGGGCAGAGATGGCTCCTTTCCCCCGGTTACCAGCAGAGCATCTGCCTGGATCAACCTGTCCTCGTTCTTGCCACGCTCCATATACTGTGAAGCTTCTCTGGTGTTTCCTCTATCTTCTGCAAAGACCACCTCAACCTTTACACCTTCATCATTCTCGGAAAAATTTGCCACAGTGCTGCCTGTGAGCACGTCTATGCCCCGGGCAGTGTATCTTTTTCGCACATGCCTGGAAATCTCGCTGTCACAGTTTGGCAA
>CAZVZM010000057.1:0-13509 GCA_964630835.1 uncultured Halanaerobiaceae bacterium | reverse complement strand
TCTTTTTTTCCCACCAGTTAAGGGGCGCAATCCCCTGAAATAAAAACGTAACAACCCCGGAAAGATTAATGCATATCACATTTGATATGAAAAGCAAAAGTGCCCCCAGAGAAAGAGAAAACTCTCCTGCTCCAAAAAGCAGCCCTACAACCACCAGCGGAGGCATCAATGCTACCGCAATCATCACCCCTATGACTGCATTGGCAGCTCCAGTGGTAAAGGCCAGGCTGCCTGCGCTGCCCGAAGCAAGGCCGAGAGCAATATCTCCCCAGCCTATATCAGTGCGGCTTAAAACCTCCGGCGACCACTGCTCCGGCTGCAGTAAAAATCCTGCCAGGACAGCCACTGCCACCGATATCAAAACCCCGGCAAGAGCTGCCTTCATGGCCTTTTTGCCCAGATCCACATCCCCCAGAGCAGCAGCAAGAGCCAGACCCACATTGGGCCCGAGCAGCGGGGCTATGACCATAGCTCCTATTATGACTGCTACATTTCCCTGCAGGACTCCGCTGCTGGCTACAATCGCAGAAAAAGCACACATCAGCAAATAATTTCGATTTAATGTCACAGAAGAGCTTATTTCGGTGTATAACTCCTGGCGGCTTAAACTGTTCCCGGATTGTTCATCTCCCTCTTCTTCATCACTACCCTCAACATGAAAATCCTCTGAAATTTCGCTTTCTTCCTCCTGCTTTTCCTCCAGCTCTTCCAGTGGAGGCAGGGTAGCCTCAACGGCCTGCACATTCAAACGAAAATCTTTCTCTCCAGCCAGTGAGGCTTCTATCTCATCCAGCAGGGAGCCGCTATCCTTTCCCCTGAGCGTAATCAAATAGAGAGCTTTATCCTCCCAGAGAGACACCTGGAGCTTATCTACCAGTTCGTATTCATTTAGAATATCAACGAGATCTTCCTCGCGATCAACGGGAACAACCACTTCCAGTTTTCTCAGCATATAAAATCAGCTCCGGTCTGTTTTCGGCGGAATTTCAACTGGACATAAACGATCAGATACGTTTTGCCCTCAGCTTATCAAGCATGTATTGAGGCAGACTGGAAATCAGGGCGGCAGCCACAGCCAGCTTAAATATATCTCCAGGTAAAAAGGGCAAAACACCGGCTAAAATAGCCTGTCCCGGAGCAAACTCCCAGAAAATGATCATATTTAAAGCTCCAGATATATAGATGACTGCCAGACCAGCCCCTCCGGCCAAAACACTTTTATATAACCTTCCTCCGCTGAGATAACCGATGAGAAAAGCAGCCACAGGAAATGCCAGGAGAAAGCCGCCAGTTGGTGATGCCAGAACACCCGGTCCTGCCGTGCCTCCCGCAAAAACTGGAAGACCTGCTATTCCCAGAAAAAGATATAACAGCTGACTGACCGTCCCGTTCCGAACTCCCAACATCATACCGGATAATAGAACAAAAAGATTTTGAAAAGTCACCGGCACCGGGCTGAAGGGCAGGGGAATTATCACATATGCACCCAGACCTGTAAGAGCAGCCATAAGAGCGGGATAAACCAGGCGCCTAAAGTCTTTAACGCTATTTTTTCCGTAACCGCTTTTCTTCATAATTACTATCCCATCCAATCGGGTATTGTAATTAATTATATATGTTCAAAATAACGTGAAAAATAAAACGCAAATCATAAAGAGTATTGTTCAATCCAGACTAAAATCTTCCACCATCGACGTAAGAGTGAGTTTACCGTGCTGAACACCTTTGAGACCAATAAGTCTGTTTCCTGCCTCACGCAGCATGTGAGCCCTCCCCTGCATAATCAGTACCTCCAGACAGAAATCATGGCTGACGTGCATGTGAAGGTTGGATTTAAAAATATCAGGATAATCATGCTGTATTTTCAGCATCTTTTCAGTCAATTCGCGCTGATGATGGTTAAAGAGAAGTGTGAGAGATCCGATGACCTCCTCATCGCTGCTGCGTTTTTTCTCCTCAACGATGCGATCCCTGATCAAATCGCGGATTGCCTCCGAGCGATTGCTGTAACTTTCACTGATGATTTTATCGTATTTTTCAAGGAGATCTTTCTCAATGGAAACACCGAATCTGACAACTTCCGACACTTTATTTCCCTCCTGTTTAGAGCTTACCTCCATAATCAAAAGACATTTTACCAGTATCCATTATGAAAGGAATAGCCCTCTCAACAACCTCAATGCTCAACGGAAGTGCAGGACCTTTTTCTCCATCAATATCACATTTCATTAAATCTTCAGAGCCGCAATACTCCACCTCAAATCGATCACTCCTGTGAAAAATAATGTTTTCGTTTGAACGCCACTCCTTATTGATAAAAGCATCCATTAAAGCAGTGAACATATCATAAACTCCACCATAGCGAATGGCAAGGAGTTCAAATTTACCATCATCCGGCCTGCCTGAGGGCACAAGATCCGAAAAACCGCCGGCCCGACCGCTGTTGAGGATTACAAAAAGGCAAAGCTCATCCTCCAGTTCAAACTCAGGAGCAGATATCTTTAAGGGCAGAGGCTTAAGTTCCGTGAGTTTTTGCACTCCTTTTAAGTAGTAGGCCAGCTTTCCGAACATATTTTTGAGATCTGAAGGGGTTTCATAGGGCACCGAGGTTAAAAACCCGCAGGCACATACATTTATAAAGTGAATATCATTAATTTTTCCCACATCCAGAGGCCTGACATTTTCTTCATTCTGAAGGAGGCGAAAATACTCCCTGAAGTCTTCTGGCAGCTTAAGATAGGTGGCGAAATCATTGCTGGTACCGATGGGCAAAATCCCCACCGGAAGTCTGCCCTCATTTTGCATCAAAGCATTAATAAAACTGTTTACGGTTCCATCTCCCCCTGCAACTATAAAATGGCTATAATCGCCTGTATCTATATGCTCAAGCCGCTCAGCGATATCAACACCAACTATGTCATTAATTTCTATCATAAAATCCTTTTGAAAAATATCTATAAAGGAGTGAAGTCGTCTGCTAAAATTGGCATCTCCCGCCCGGGAATTGTAAGCCAAAAAAATTTTCTTCATATTTTCTATCCCTCATCTTTTATATCTCTCATATTATCTGATTTCTGAACGTTCAAGCTCTCCTCTCTCATCGAAAAAAACTTCAGGATCTGTTATGACTACCCGGCCTCGATAGGCAGATACTCCTTTAAATTCCTGTAAAATATTGCTGACCATCACACGGGAAGCTCCGATAAAATCGGCCATATCTCGATGAGTGAGATTCAGATCAATTTCTATGCCCTCGTCTGTTCTGCGGCCAAATTTATCGGCCAATCTCTCAAGAAGTGAAAGCAGCCTTCTTCTCACATCAAAGGCGGCCAGTTCACTGATCTTCAACTCTCTGTCCTCAAGTTTGTCACCTATATTTTGGATTATCTGAATAGCTATCCTGTGATTTTCTTTCATCATGCTTTTAAGCCGCGACATAGAACATGTGCATAAAAATACCTCTTCCATGGCTCGACCTGTGGCAATATGCTTTTTATTGGCGGTTAAAGCTCTGCTGCCCATGATATCGTTTTCACCCGCTATCCCCAGGGTAATTTCTTCGCCTCCGGGAAACGATCTCTTAAGAATAACCCGACCTTTTTTGATAAAATAAACCTGATCAAGATCCTGTCCCTGTCGAAAAATTATCTCTCCAGCCTGATAGCTGCAGGGATTTACGACCTGTAAAAGCCCGAATTTTTTCTGAGGATCTATTTCATTAAAAACAGGTAGATCCAGCATACATTCAGGTACATTCACCAGCTATCCCCCCTAACTGCGAAACGAAAACAGTTAATTGAAAATCGCATTTAAGTAATCCGTGTATAGCTTCAGAGCTGAAAAATATACTCTACCCCTGCCTAATACTTATTTCTGCATAAAAAGTCATTTACCTTCCTTGGGTGTTTAAGGGAAAAATTACTTATTAGCCATATTAACAGTTGATTTATTTTTATGCCAATATAGCACTTCAGCAAGTCGATGTCATCAAATTTTTGAAATTGTATTACTCGAATATCAGGAATTCCATCAAGCAAAATTCAAATATAAAAGGCGCTCAGGCCGACTGTAAAGTGGTATACTTACTGCCTGTAGCTCAGGTGATATAATTTTTGCAGAGTAGAATGTGTAATGTTAAAGAAAATTAATCCAAAATAATTAATCTCAAAATAAGGGGGAAATATTATGGGACCTAAAAAGGCTGCAGGTAAGAAAAGAAAGGTGAGGTTTACCGACTCAGCCAGGGAATACTTTCAGGAAAACGAATGCGAATCTATAACGATTAAACTTGAGCAGCGCGGTGGTGGCTGAAGCGGCATAACCTATGCGCCTGTGGTACAGGCCAGAAAACCATCTGAAGAGATTATGGATATGTTCGATGAGGTAGTAGCTGAGGAAGTGAAGGTGTACATCCAGAAGAATCTGGAAGCTGAAGATAAAGAGGAGGGCATTACTATAACTTCGGTAGGAAGAGGGTCATTTAGCAGATTGCTAGCCCGGGGACTTAAGAATATGTAATAATGCTAATCCTGTCAAAAAAATGTTAATACTCATTATGCCCAAAGGCCCGGGAAATACGCCTTGAATAATCTACGATAAGCTCGCTGATCTCTTCAATTTTTTCCCGGGTTAGTCTGTTGGCCGGTCCTGAAATGCTGAAGGCGGCAGCTAAAGTTCCGGTGTGATCAAAAATGGGGCCGGCCACACATCTTATTCCTGTCTCTGATTCCTCATCATCGACAGCATAGCCTCTTTTATATGTTAAAGTTTAACCTGCAATTTATTTTTCCTCATCTTTGTTCTCCGTCCCCGTGAAATCCTTCTCCTTTCCTGCAGTTTTTTTCGCCGCTTGAGCAAAGTCAGTTTTCTCTTCCTGCTTTAAATTTTCAGAGAAAGGCACCTCTTCTTTAGACTCCTCATGAGGTGAAGGTTCTCCTGGCGTGCCTTCAGATGGAACCTGATTTGAAGATAAATCCTTCATATCCTCTTCGAACACACCTTCGGGAGGATCATCATACTTCCCCTGGCGTTTCCAGCTAACCTTTACTCCTCTGTTGACAATATATATTCCTATCAAAAAAGATAAACCTCCACTGAGGATGCTGCCCAGAGAAAAGAATATAAGTCCAAAAAATACAAACACTGTTCCCAGCGCATAATAGGCAATAGGGGGCATTTATACACCTCCAGTCGGCCAGTTAGATCAATCATTGTCCTCAATTATCTGATAAATATCCTCCCGCGATATAGTTTCCACAGTTACCTCATAATCAATAAAACTTTCATCAAATTCCGCAATATTTATGTGTATTTTGTCTCCTTCAAATTCTATATTCTTTACCTCTTTTCTCTCTTCTTCAGGATATATTTCAACGATTTCATTCTCGCTCAGGAGGGCTGCATAGAGACTCCCTCCTACAGAAACCGTTCCGTATCCGAAGCCTCCCACAAAAAGAATATGATCCTCATCCAGCCACCATAAATTTTTGGGGGTATGCTGATCAGGAAGATCTTTTTCATCCACCAGCGCATACTCCTCCTGTTCAATGCTGTCGTAGACATAAAGAGTGCCTATCTGTTCCCATTCTGCAGGAGCTATATAGCTGACATAACGGCCCTCCGGAGATATTTTAGGCTTCGAGGGGTAATCATCGGAAAGTATGCGCTCAGCTTCATGTCCGGTTATCTTCAAAGTATAACTGCCATTATCCTCCTGATAGGAAACTTCTTCCGGGGTTATACCTCGATCTGCCGGTTCTCGCTCCTCGCTTTCCTCTTTAACAGCATCTTCTTCAGGTATTTCACCCTCTCTAATAATCTCCTGATACTGATAGGAAAGAAAGAAGCCCGTGCCAAAAGCCAGAAGCAAAATTATAAAAATCACTATAATTTTATGCTTTATTTTCATTATAAATCAATCCCCTGAGTAAATTTGGTGTGAAAATGTTTGCCTTAATAATTACAGCAAAAAATTCATTCGACAATTTCAATCAAAAGATCGGGGCGATCTGTGATAATTCCATCTACATTAAGTTCGATAAGTCGTTTCATCTCTTCGGGATCATTTACTGTCCAGTAATGGACGGAGATCCCCATGTCATGAGCCGCGTTAATTATAGAGGGATGGGTAAGATCACATCCGTAATATTTCGTCGGCAGCTGCAGAGCCGAAATAAGGCCTGTATAAAGACCTCCTAGCCGCATCCTGCTCAGCAAGAAAAATTTTGAAACTTCCCGGCGGGCCGCCGAAAAAGGTATACTGGAGGAATAATTTTCAGCAACGTAATTCTGGACTTCGTCGTGAAAACTCCCTACAATTATTTTTCCTCTGTAATTATATCTTTCAATCAGCCGGATTATTCTGTCAACAGCCTTCTTTCCGGGAGCACCTTCATCTTTGATTTCCACCGTAAGGGAAACTTCTGAAAACCTCTCCATAACATCTGACAGGAGAGTTAATCCGGCTTTTTCTCCATTTTCTGAAGATCTTACTGTCCTTCTTTCTTCTTCGGAAAATCCGTGGCCAAAATCATATGCCTCCAGCTCTGCCAGACATAGATCAGCTATGAGACCTCTGCCATCGGTCATCCTGTCAATTGTGGCATCATGATGGGTGATAAGCTGGCTATCTGCAGTCATCCTCACATCAACCTCCAGCATATCTACACCCATTTCAACAGCATTTTCAAAGGCCTGCATTGTGTTTTCCGGTCCGAGGGCTGCCCCCCCACGGTGAGCAATAATAAGAGGCCTGTGAGGGACCGTGAGAAGATAGGGAGTATTTTCTTCAGGATGAAAGACTTTAGAAGAAGTCTCTTTTCCATAATCTTTTTTCTGGCCAAAGCTCTCATTTGCAGAAATGTTTTTACGAGATTTATAAAATAAAATCAAATAAACTGCTCCCAGGAGCAAAAAGGTAAAAAGCAATATTCTCAGCATTTCAGAAAAAGGCCTCCCATGAAAAAACAGTCTGAATCCTGCGTTGGCCGCTATTTATGATAAATCTGATTTTGATCATATAGGCCATCACATACATATTAACCAGTTGCCAATCACAACCGACTCGACTTTTAATCTAATTATCCGTGACTTCTATCGTAGCAAACCGGCAAAAAAGTCAATAATTAATCTGAAAAGACGAGAAAATATTCCCGCCCTGTTGATATCATCTTCAGCCAGTAGGACAGTGCTGTTCAGCTTCTCTCCATATTCATCATAAACTATCATTTCACCAATCTTCTCTCCCTCTTCTATGGGAAACTCGTAATCATCAATTAACACTATTTCACGCTCAAAATCCGGCTCGCTTCCCACCTCTACCATAACCTGAAGGTCTGACTCAGCCAGTGCTGATACTTCTCCCTGGCTGCTGCCGGGGAACTCGATATTGCGCACTGTTTCTCCCCCGGACAAAAGTGTTTCCCGGATATAATTGTTAAATCCGTAATTGAGCAGTCGGCGGGTTAGATTCTGTCTTTCCTCATCCGAATCTGCATTCATCACTACGGAGATCAATCGGGCACCCTCTCTTTCGGCACTGGCCGACAGACAGTATCCCGCCTCCTGCGTGCGGCCGGTTTTAATGCCATCCATGCCCGGATAATCTCGCACGAGAAGATTTAGGTTCGCAAGCATTATTTCCCTGCCGGGCACCTCGATATATTCAACCCAGGTCTGTCCCCACTCCCTAATTTCCGGATATTTTATTACTTCTCTGGACATCTTAGCGACATCGCGGGCGGTGGTATAAAGATTTTCATCGGGCAGCCCTGTGGAATTGGTAAAGTTGGTATTCTCCATACCCAGTTCTTCCGCCCTCTCATTCATCATCTCTACAAAAGAAGAGTATGTTCCTCCTATGGCTTCCGATAGAGCATATGTAGCATCGTTGGCAGAAGCAATCGTAACAGCTTTAAGCAGCTCTTCTACGGTGAGCACATGTCCTGCATCCAGGAATATCTGAGAACCCCCCATGTCAGAGGCACTCTGGCTAATTGTGACCGTATCTTCAAGAGATATCTCCCCTGCATCTACAGCCTCCATAGCCAGAAGCATAGTCATAATTTTGGTGAGACTGGCTGGAGGAAGCTCTTCATCTGCGTTTTCTTCGTAAAGAACCTGTCCCGTCTCAGCATCAACAAGGATGGCCGAGTGCGCATTTAATTCGAAAGCCAGACCTGTGCCAGCTGAGATAGTAAAAAACGTCAAAACAAATAATGTAATCATAACAGAAACAGCTGTGAGCAATTTCATCTTCAAATTCATTTTCAAACCACCTGCTCCTTTTTGATTTCTGATTTTCGTTTCTCCATATCTCAAATTTTCCCATTCCAAATATAGTTACTGAGCATGGTTTTCTTAAGCACCAATCTCCTGTTTAATATATTTTACATGAACACTGCAGATTCCTTTAAATCATCCTCACCAGAAAAGAAGATTTTAATTAACGAAGAGATTTAGATATAATAGTAAATGGGTCTTAATAAAAAAATCTGGTGTCCCATACCTTATATCTTTACATCTTTCATAATAATTCATAGATTCTTATCCAAAACTGATGCTGTGAAAAGAAGCTATATATGCTGTAAAACATAGTGAAAATTTCACTTTGAGCGAAGCCATATAGCTTCCAGAAATAGGAATTAAAGAAGTAAGCTCAGACAAAATTTATCAAATGTTCCGGGGAAGAACCAAATTTTATTTTAATCCGGTCATTTTTGAACCATTTACTGGAAATGACCGTCAAACAATTTTGAAGGAGGCAAAAAACTGTGGATATATTTAAACGTCAGTGGCCTATGTTTACCGATAAGGAAAAGAAAGAAATACGAAATATGAAAGTATTTGTAGCCGGAGCGGGAGGGCTGGGCACACATCAAATGGTCCAGCTGCAGCGCATCGGCGTTAAGCGCATTCATGTGATTGATTGCGATGTAGTGGAAGCAAGCAATCTAAACAGGCAAATACTCTATGGCAAGAACGATATAGGACGCAGCAAAGTAGCGGTATCAGGTGAAAAACTCGATGAGTTTTCGCTGGAAACAGAGGTTAATACAATTGAGGGAGAGATAACTGAGGAGCTTGAAATCCCCCGGGAAATTGATGTGATACTGGATGCTCTTGATAATTATCCCACCAGGCTGGTGCTGGATAGGCTCGCGCATCGCTATGATAAACCCCTTGTACATGGTGCTGTTGACTCCTGGCATGGACAGCTGACAAGTATAGTCCCCGGTGAAACACCTGCCCTTGAAGATATTGTAGGGCCTGAGGCAGCAAAATCAAACGATGGTAATGAAGGTCCTATTCCCGTATTTTCTCCTGTAGTGTCTTCTGTAGCTGTCCTGCAGGTGCTGGAAGCTGTGAAACTTCATCTCGGACGCGACAATACCCTGGCAGGCCGCCTGCTTTTTCTTGACTGGAAAAATTATACCCTAGATAAAATCGATCTGCGTTAAAAAATTTAGCTCATCCAGGCTGAACTATGCTCTTAAAAAAACTTTGCTATCAACAAAAGTGGCCCAGCCAGCCCTTTAAGCAGGTGAAAAATTAACCGCCTGGTGTCCGAAGCTTTCTTTTCCTTTTTCTCTTCATTTTTTTTATTTTCATCTCGAATATTTTTTTCTCGAATATCGCCGCGAAGATCTCGCTTTTTTGCGCTATTATTGCTTTTGTCTGCTGATATTTCCTCTCCCAGAGAGGTGATAATTCCAATAGCCCACCAGAGCAGGATTATGAATAAAACTTCAGCATCAATTTGTCACCACCTGCTTTCCCCCTGACATAGGCTAACCTTTGAATTTCGTTAAATCATCTGATTAACATTTTATCACACCTGGTTTGAAAATAAAGGTGTTTATTTTTAATCACCTCCAGAAAACTCGTCAAACCGCATCTTTAAGTAAAAAGATAGCTTTGGGGATAATCCTTGAATACAAAGTAAATTTAAGGTAATATTAAATCAGGGAAAGCATAAAAATAAATCAAAAAGTTATTTTAGCAGGAGGGGATATTAAATGAAAGCAACAGGCATCGTAAGAAGAGTGGATGATCTGGGTAGAATTGTGCTTCCCAAAGAATTAAGAGAAAACCTCAATATCAATGAAAAAGATCCCATCGAATTTTACGTTGAGGAGGAAAAAATTATCCTGCAGAAATACGAACCCGGCTGCAGCATCTGCAGCAGAGTGGAAGATCTTTTTGAGTATCAGGATAAACTAATATGTGCCGGCTGCATTGAAGAACTGCAGAAATTAAAAGAATAAAAAGGCAGGGCTCCCATTTTAATCCGCCCTGTGGATTATAACCTGTGGATTATAAAATGGGAGCCTATGACCATGGCTGATTATTTACTCTTCCTCTTCTTCTCCTTCAAAATCTTCTTCATCTTCAAATTCCAGACCATCTATATCCTCAATTTCGCCGGGAGTATCCTTATCAGAACCTTCTTCCGGCAGACCTTGATCCAGATCAATATCATCGGCATCTTCAATATTTTCTTCTACGAGTTCCTCAAGATCCTCAACATCCATATCCTCAATTTCTTCGGGCACGCCCCCTTCATCCCCTTGAGCAAAAAACCTCAACAACTCCATGGGCAGTGGAAACACAACCGAAGATCCCTCGGAAGAGGCAACTTCGGAAATTGTGCGCAGGGTTCTCAAATTCATAGAGCCGGGCTGCTTATTTAAAATCCCGGTGGCCTGTGCTATCCTGGCCGCTGCCTGCTTTTCACCCTGAGCCTGGATAACTACAGCTCTTCTCTCTCTTTCAGCCTCCGCCTGTCGGGCTATTGCTCTTTTCATACTCGAAGGTATCACGATATCTTTCAGTTCTACAGCGCTGACCTTTATGCCCCAGGGATCCGTAGCCTCGTCGATTACCTGCTGAAGCTTCTGATTTATCTTTTCCCTTTCAGATAACAGCTCATCAAGTTCGGCCTCTCCAGCAATGCTGCGCATGGTAGTCTGAGCCAGCTGGATTGTGGCCTGATGAAATTTTTCCACGTTGATGATAGCTTTCTCGGGATCCACAACACGGTAATACAGCACTGCATTTACCCTGCAGGTAACGTTATCTCTGGTAACAACCTCCTGCTCGGGAACATCAAACACCACTGTCCTCAAAGACACCTTTACCACCCTATCCACTATGGGAATGACCAGGATAAGTCCGGGACCTTTGGTCTTCACATAACGGCCCAGCCGAAAAATAACAGCTCTGTCGTACTCTTTAATAATATAGATAGCCTGACTTAAAATAATCAGCAAAACTACCGCCAGTCCAATATAGAAATAGGGAATGCCAGCCATAATACCTTCACTCCTCCTCTATTGCTAATTTTGATTTTCTTCACTCTCTTCAGTCATCTTCTCTGCCAGCAGAACCATACCCTCTCTTTCCTTTATTTTAACTTTCTCTCCCCTCTCCGCCTGTCCCCCGTCCAGCCTGGCCCGCCAGAGTTCTCCTTCATACTTTACCTGTCCTTCCGGATCAAGAGCATCCACAACTATTCCCACATTTTCTCTGAGCTTACCTCTTTTGCCGGCATCATCACTATCCAGATTGCGCAGGTCCAGAAGCTTTTTCAGGATCACAAGTATAAAAAGTGCAGTCATAACTGCCACGCCCAAAACCAGCATTCTAAAATTCTGGAACCATTCTGCCGGCAGCAGAGGCTCGCCGGGAAATAGAAATCCGCCCAAAACCAGCATAATCACCCCTAAAGTTGTGAAAATACCAAAAGTTGGAGTAAAGAGCTCAACTATGAGAAAAACAACTCCGAGGCCAACAAGCAGAAGTCCCAGGTAATCAACTTCTATTATACCCAGGCCGTAGAGTGCCATCAGCAGAGCAATAGCACCACCAACCTCCGGAACTATGGTGCCGGGAGAAGAAAATCCAATTATCAATCCATATACCCCCACCAAAAGCAGGAGAAAGGTGACCTGAGGATTGCCCAGGATATTTTCCAGGCTCTCCCAGAGCCCCATCTCTCTAAAAGTTAACTCAGCTCCCTTTGTTTTTAACTCTCTCTCCTCTCCTCTTACCACAACTGTCTGGCCGTCAAGCTTTACAAGCAGTTCATCTCTGGTTCTGCTCACTGCATCGATAATATTTTCATCTCTGGCCTCGTCAGCTGTAAGAGTTAAATTTTCCGTTACAAACTTCTCCGCCACTTCAGCATTTCTGCCCCGATCCTGAGCAACACTTGTTACATGGCCGGCAAGAAAATTTACTGTCTTTTCATCGGCTCCCCTCTGTTCTCCTCCCGGGCTGAACTCCACAGGCATGGCTGCACCGGTGCTGGTCCCAGGAGTCATTGCTGCTTTGTGCCCGGATATCAAAAGAAAACTGCCGGCAGATGCAGAGATGGCCCCCGAGGGAGAAACATAGGTTATAATTGGAACAGGAGCCTCCAAAAAGTCGGACATAATTTTTAAAGTGGGATCGAGCACTCCGCCCGGTGTGTCCAGCTCCACCAGAAGAAAATCATACCCCTCTGCTTCGACCTCTTCCAGGCTGCTTTGCAGCATACGTGCTGTACCCGAAGTTATGGTGCCCTCCACGCGCACAACCATTCCTCGCGGAGATGTTCTTTCATTTTCATATTCGATTATCTCTTCGGCTATACCTGCCTGCGCCGGCGCTACCTGGGTAATAAAAATTAGCAGGAAAATAAAAAGCCAGCAGCAGATAACATAGCCAGCACAGGACTTTTTATAAGATATTCGCACAAAAATAACCTCCCTCTCCGCGGTAAAAGCCGGCAGAAGCCTGATATGAATATCCGGTGTTAAAATGCCTGTTATAAAATTTTCATCTGTTGATTATATTATATCATGCTGTAAAAAAAAGAAAAAGCCCGACCTGTCGAAGGTCGGGTTTTCCTTTGCGTTTATATCTAATGCCAAATCTTTTCAACAATTATCTGCGGCGGACCTGTGTAAATATCAGCTAATTTAAAACTGCGGCTGCATCTGGGCCTCGCCGTTAAACTCCTCAAGAACTTCATCAGTAATATCCTCCGTCTCTAAAGCTTCCTCCCCGGAAACGATACCTTCAATGTTTAATACAACGTTATATCCCAGATCTTCTGCTATTTCAGCTATGTCACTTTCGACCTTATTAAGGGCTTCTTCAAAAAGCTCCTCCTGAAGCGCCTGCATTTCCATCTGCATCTGCTGTCCCTGCATAGCCTGCTCCTCTTCATCCATTTCTTCCAGCTCCGCCATCATTTCCATCTGCTTTTGCTGCAATTCTTCCTGCGCCTCCATTATAGCCGGATGAACCATAATAATTTCCTGCATGTTTACGGTAGCTATGCTCAAATCCTCTGCCTGAACAACACTTCCCATTGCCATAATAAGTCCCATCATGACGACTGTCACCAGAAAATAAGAACTTAGTCTTTTAATAGTTTTAGCCTCCCATATAAATACTGATTATTCATTATAGATACCCGAATATCGTAAGCTATTGGTTGCTTTTTGATTATAACATTTTAAT